>NZ_JAIDEN010000085.1 GCF_029054785.1 Duncaniella sp. | reverse complement strand
CATTTTCTTTACATTTTGCCATAAAATCGACATTAATTTCTTACTTTTGCAGACATTTTATTATTCAAAAAGTATTTTTATTTATAACAGTTAGATGAACAATGATCAGATAAAGGTGATCTTTGCCGAAGAAGAGCATACGAAATATGCCGAGCAGATTGTCACCCTAATCTATGAATCAGCCCTTCAGCGCGGAACCGGCATAGCCCGCCGCACACCTGAATATATCGCTCAGAAGATACGTTCGGGGAAGGCTGTCGTCGCTCTCTGTGATGACCGTCTCATCGGCTTCAGTTACATCGAGAGCTGGGAACATGGTGATTATGTGGCCACCTCAGGCCTTATCGTCGATCCTGAATTCCGACGATTGGGGCTCGCTGCACGAATCAAGGCCAAGACTTTCGAGCTGGCACGCCTCCGCTTCCCGTTCGCCAAACTGTTCAGTATCACCACTTCTCTTCCGGTGATGAAGTTAAATTCCCAGATGGGCTACAAACCCGTCACCTTTTCCGAACTTACTGACGACGAAGAATTCTGGGCAGGCTGCAAAGGCTGTGTGAACTACGATATACTCCAGCGCAACAACCGTCGCATGTGTCTCTGCACAGGGATGCTCTACGACCCCAAAGCCAAACTCGAAAAGCCATCAAAGCGAGCCCCCTACGTCATGTGGTTGCACAACCGCGTAAAGAAGATGCTCCACCTCAAGTGAGCGACCTTCTCCTCTATCAATATTTAACATCATCCCCCTAATCCAATAGATTCAATATTATATTATGGAAAATAAGAAAAAAGTGGTTTTGGCCTTCAGTGGTGGCCTCGATACATCTTTCGCTGCAAAATATCTCTCCGAAGACCTCGGATATGAAGTACACACCGCAATCGCCAACACCGGCGGTTTCTCAGATGACGAACTGAAATCAATCGAAGAAAAAGCTCTGCGACTCGGAGCCGCATCCCACGCCTCGCTCGACGTGACCCGCGACTACTACGACAAGAGCATCAGATACATGATCGCAGGCAACGTCCTGCGCAACGGCACCTACCCCATCAGCGTCTCCTCCGAACGCATCTTCCAGGCCATCGCCATCATCGAATATGCCAAAAAGATCGGCGCCGACGCTGTGGCCCACGGCTCGACAGGCGCAGGCAACGACCAGGTACGTTTCGACCTTACCTTCCAGATCCTCGCACCCGAAATCGAGATCATCACCCCCACCCGCGACATGACCCTCACCCGCGAGTATGAGATCGACTACCTGAAGAAACACGGCATCGAAGCCGACTTCAAGAAGATGGAATACTCCATCAACAAAGGCCTCTGGGGCACCAGCATCGGCGGCAAGGAAACCCTCCACTCCGAACAGACTCTCCCCGAAAGCGCCTATCCAAGCCAGATCACCGAAAAAGGCGAGGAACACATGACGATCACCTTTGACCGCGGCGAGATCTCCGCTGTCAACGGCAAGCATTTCGACAACAAGGTCGACGCCATCCGCGAAGTTGAGCGCCTCGGCGCCCGCTACGGCATCGGACGCGACATGCACATCGGCGACACCATCATCGGCATCAAAGGCCGCGTAGGCTTCGAAGCCGCAGGTCCGATCCTCATCATCGCCGCCCACAAGATGCTCGAAAAGCACACCCTCACCAAGTGGCAGCAATACTGGAAAGACCAGATCGGCACCTGGTACGGAATGTTCCTCCACGAATCGCAATATCTCGAACCCGTCATGCGCGACATGGAAGCCTTCCTTGAAAACTCCCAGCGCAACGTCAGCGGAACAGTCGAAATCATCCTCCGTCCTTACAGCTACACCCTCGTCGGCGTCGACTCTCCCTTCGACCTCATGAAGACCGATTTCGGCGAATACGGCGAAGTCAACAAAGCCTGGAGCGCCGACGATGTCAAGGGCTTCACCAAGATCCTCGGCAACCAGATGAAGATCTATCACAACGTCCAGAAACGCAACGGATCAGAGGAGTAAGGGCCGATGAAGAAAATAGGAATCATAGGAGGGGCCGGCTACACTGCCGGCGAACTCCTGCGCCTCCTGATCAACCATCCGGAGGCTCAGATCGTATTCGTTCACTCGACAAGCAACGCTGGCCGTCCCGTCTGCGAGATCCACGAAGGTCTCATCGGCGAGACCGACCTCCATTTCTCTGACAGCTACGACCTCCGGGCCGTCGACGTCCTCTTCCTCTGCCAGGGCCACGGCTTCAGCCGCAAATTCTGGGAGGAGAACGAAATGCCTGAGGGACTCAAGGTCGTAGACCTCGCCCAGGACTACCGCGACGAAAGCTGCGGCTATACCTACGGCCTCCCCGAAGCCAAGCGCGACACTATCCGCCGTGCCTCGCTCATAGCCAACCCCGGCTGCTTCGCCACGGCCATACAGACCGCCCTGCTCCCCCTCGCCGCCGCCGGAAAGCTCGGAAGCGAGATCCACGTCACCGGAATCACCGGTTCGACAGGTGCCGGAGTCAAACCGGGCGCGACCACCCATTTCAGCTGGCGCACCGACAATCTCTCGGTCTACAAAGCCTTCACCCACCAGCATCTCGCCGAGATCCGTCAGACCCTCAGCCAGCTTCAGCCAGGTTTCGACGCAGAGATCAGCTTCATCCCCGTGCGCGGCGACTTTGCAAGAGGCATCTTCGTGATGGCCTACATCGACACTGACCTCAGCATCGAAGAAGCAACCCGCATCTACAAGGACTTCTATGCCGACGCCGCCTTCACCCACGTCTCGGACCGCCCCGTGGACCTCAAACAGGTTGTCAACACCAACAAGGCCATCGTCTCGCTGGAAAAACACGGCTCGAAACTGCTCGTCATCTCCGCCATCGACAACCTCCTGAAAGGAGCCTCCGGACAAGCCGTCCAGAACTTCAACCTCATCTGTGGACTCCCCGAAGACTGCGGACTGCGCCTGAAGCCCTCGGCATTCTGATCACGGACCGGGCCGCACTCCGGCCACGCGCCCGCCGACACATTTTAGAGGTTGTTTAAAAACAATAGTTAAAATCTGAGTGGTGTATCTTTTAGATAAATTGTTGTAAATGAGAAAGGAGCATAGCGAGCTATGCGACTGACGAATTTCAACAATTTAGCAAAAGAGACACCAAGGCTCAGGTAACTTTAAAAATTCTCACACATGAAATTATTAAAAGGAAAAATATAATACCGTCGCCTGCGAAAGTTTTGGGCGCCTATGGCTCTTCATTTCAGTCACATAGCTCGCTATGCTCCTTCAA
>NZ_JAIDEN010000084.1 GCF_029054785.1 Duncaniella sp. | reverse complement strand
TTTCCGGCTACTGACTCTATGACGTTACTCAGCCGACCGCGTGAGGATGCGACTGATTTCAACGACCTGTTGCGTCTGCGTCAGCAGACGCTCTACAATGTGATGGCCGCGATCGTCAAACTCCAGCACGATTTCTTTATCAGTGAAGACGAGACGCGTCTGCGCCCCATGATACTCAAGGACGTGTCACGCGAGACAGGCTATGATCTGTCTGTGATTTCGAGAGCCACAGCCGGAAAGTATGTGGCCACTCCGGTCGGAACCTATCCGCTCAAATTCTTCTTCAACGAGCGAGTGGGAGGGGAGGATGAAGACACATCCTCGCGCGAGATCCTTGCCGTCATCAAAGAAATCATCGGCGGGGAAGATCCGCGTCATCCGCTCAGCGACGATGCCCTTATGAAAGAACTGAATGAGCGCGGCTATGAGATAGCCCGGCGCACGGTCTCGAAATATCGCGAGCGCCTCGGTCTGCCTGTGGCGCGTCTGCGAAAAGGCATATAGTAGAAAAAATTTACGTCTAAAGATTCATAAAAGAACGATGAAAAGAATATCAGAAATATTGTCAGCCATGTTTTCGCCGCTGTTGGTTCCGACCTACGGCATGGCCTTGGTTGCATTTCTCACCATATTGAGATACCTGCCGTCCAACTTGCTATGGACCGCCGTCGGCATCACCTTTGTCATCACCTGTCTCATTCCGGTATCGGTCATCATGGCCCTTTTTCGCTCAGGTGTAGTGTCCGACCCGGCGCTGAACGAGCGTAAGGAACGGTATATACCTTACATAGCCGTCATCCTCTGTTATCTCGGCTGCGGTTTTTTCTTCTTCAAGGCGAGTGCGCCATTATGGCTGCCGATGTTCTTCGTCGGAGCCGCTGTGGCCACTGTTGTCAGCGTTGTGGTTAACTGTTGGTGGAAAATCAGTGCCCACGCAGCCGCAATGGGCGGACTGGTCGCGCTGATGTTCCGGGTGGTGGCCTCGCATTATGCCATTTATGATATGAACCTGTGGCTCTCAACAGTCATCATCCTGACAGGAATGGTAATGACAGCCCGTGTCTACCTTGAACGTCACACTCTGTGGCAGGTGTTGGCCGGATGTGCCAATGGCTTCATCTGCGTCTATCTCATGTCAATGATCTGAAAAAATTTAACCTCACAATAAAATAAATTCATCCTAATCATGAAACCGATTGTAAGTATAATAATGGGAAGTACAAGCGATCTTCCCATTCTCAAAAAAGCCGCTGATTTCCTGAATCAGATGGAGGTGCCTTTCGAGATGAATGCCTTGTCGGCCCACCGTACTCCGTCGGAAGTCGAAAGCTTCGCTCATGGAGCACAGGAGAGAGGTATCAAAGTAATTATCGCCGCTGCGGGAATGGCAGCCGCACTTCCGGGTGTGATCGCTGCGATGACACCGCTGCCCGTGATCGGTATTCCGATCAACTCGACACTCAGCGGAATGGACGCTCTTTATTCCATCGTTCAGATGCCTCCGGGTATCTCTGTGGCCACTGTCGGTATCAATGCCGGTATGAACGCTGCGATCACAGCAGTCCAGATCCTCGCACTTTCCGATCCCGAACTTTCCGCCCGCTATGAGGCTTACCGTTCGACACTCTCAAAGAAGATCGTCAAAGCCAACGAGGAACTCAAGGAGGTGAAATATGATTTTAAGGTCGACTGACAGATGGCTGTATCCGGATCAAAAACACTTGATTTCAATTACGCCCGAAGGGAAACCTGGCCTGTAAAAGTCGGAAATGTCTTTATCGGGGCCACCAATCCGGTGCGTCTCCAGTCGATGACATCCACAAGCACTATGGATACTGACGGATCCGTGGCGCAGATAAAGCGTATTGCCGGGGCAGGAGCCGAAATTGTGCGGCTCACAGCCCAGGGAGTCCGTGAAGCCGAGAATCTGGCCGAAATCTCAGCGCGGCTGAGGGCCGACGGATGCGATGTGCCGTTGGTAGCCGATATCCATTTCAACCCGCGTGCGGCCTTTGCAGCCGCCTCGCGCGTTGAGAAGGTGCGCATAAATCCCGGAAATTTCGTCGATCCGGGCCGAGTTTTCAAGAAAATCGACTACACGGATGAGGAATATGCCGCCGAGATTGAAAAAATCGAAGAGGGGCTGCTTCCCCTTCTGGCGATCTGCCGCGAGCACTCAACCGCATTGCGCATCGGTGTGAACCACGGCTCTCTCTCGGACCGCATCATGAGCCGCTACGGCGACACTCCTGCCGGAATGGTGGAGAGTGCCCTGGAATTTCTCCGTGTGTGTGTCCGGCATGATTTCCGCGATGTGGTTATCTCGATCAAGGCATCAAACGTGTGTGTGATGGTCGAGACCGTCCGCCGTCTGGTTGATGCGATGGAAGCTGAAGACATGCACTTTCCGCTTCATCTCGGAGTGACGGAGGCCGGAGATGCCGAGGATGGCCGAATCAAATCGGCTGTCGGCATCGGGACTCTTCTTGCCGAAGGCATCGGCGACACGATCCGAGTTTCGCTCAGCGAGGAACCGGAATGTGAGATTGAGCCGGCAACCGACATTGTCGATTTCATAGCCTCGCTGTCTGACGGACCAAAGGTCATGCCGGTAAGCGTAAGCGAGGATTATAACGCTTACATGCCGACAAGGCGCAGAAGCCTGTGGTCTGACCGTCAGCCTCAGGTCGTAGGGCTTGATCTTGCGCCTGAATCTCTGGCTGATGCAGTCATGGTAAATGCCGAAGACGGTCTTGATGCGCGCCTGACAGAAACGCTTAAGGCCGATCCGGCCAGGGTTGTTGTGCTTGGCTCGAAGGCTGAAAATGCCTTGTGTCATCTCCGCGCTTTCCTGACAGCCATTCAGTCGGAAGGCCTGGAAAATCCTGTGATTGTCCATCGGGATTACACAGGCTTGAGCGCCTCGAAAATGATAATTGCCGCATCGGTTGAATTCGGCTCGCTTCTGCTTGCCGGTTTTGCCGACGGTCTCTGGATCGAGGCGGCAGGAGTGGAACAGGAGCGGCTGACTGCCTTGGCGCTGAACATTCTTCAGGCCACGCGTCTGAGAATCTCGAAGACGGAGTTCATCTCGTGTCCAGGCTGTGGCCGCACACTTTATGATCTCCAGTCTACGCTGCGAGAGATCAAGGCGGCGACATCCCATCTTAAAGGACTGAAAATCGGAGTCATGGGCTGCATTGTCAACGGCCCCGGAGAAATGGCCGACGCGGACTACGGTTATGTGGGCGCGGCTGCCGGAAAGATCAGCCTTTATAAAGGGAAGGAATGTATTGAAAAAAACATTCCCGCAGAGGAAGCCATCGGCCATCTTGTCCGCCTGATCAAGGACAATGGCGACTGGGTCGACCCTGAAAATTAAGGGGCGTTTAATAACAACTGAACTTCGGACACAACACGTAAATGGAGATAAACGAGAAATACATGCGCCGTGCTCTGGAACTTGCCCGTCACGGTCTGCTTGACGCATCGCCGAACCCAATGGTCGGCGCTGTGATTGCAGGCCCTGACGGCAGGATCATAGGCGAAGGATGGCACCGGCGTTGCGGCGAGGGGCATGCCGAGGTAAATGCCGTGGCTTCGGTCGCGGATAAGGAGCTGCTTAAGGATTCGACCATGTATGTCACCCTTGAGCCATGCTCGCACTATGGCAAGACTCCACCTTGTGCCGACATGATCATCGAACGTGGCATCCCGCGTGTGGTTGTCGGGATTACGGATCCTTTCGCCAAAGTCTCAGGCCGCGGGATCGCCCGCATGAGGGCGGCAGGAGTCGAAGTCGTCACCGGAGTGCTTGAGAAGGAATGCCGCGATCTGAACCTCAGATTCATGACAGCCCACGAATTGCAGCGGCCTTTCGTGACCCTCAAATGGGCCCAGAGCAAAGACGGCTTTATCGACGGCAGGATTTCCACTCCGCTTACCTCCATGCCGGTCCACAAACTCAGGGCCATGCATGATGCGATTCTTGTTGGGAGCGGAACGGTACTCGCCGACAATCCCACGCTCTCCACGCGCCTGTTTGCCGGACGGTCGCCGGTGAAAGTTGTGCTTGACCGTCGAGGCCGTGTCGGCAGAGACTCCCGTATCTTCGAAGGCGGCACGGAAGTGATAGTCCTCAGCGACTACGAATCTCTTGCCGAAGCTATGGGAGAGCTTTACCGGAGGGGCATTACCTCGGTTCTGGTCGAAGGTGGTGCCTTGGTCCTCGAATCCTTTCTCAAAGAAGGTCTCTGGGATGAGATCCGGGTTGAAGTCTCGCCCGTAGAATTGAACGGTAGAGTCAGAGCGCCGAGGATTATTTCCTCCCCGTCTGCTGTCGACAGTGAGATTGTCGACGGACACCGGATCATAACTTATAAGAACACTCTTGGTGAGTGATCGGAATTTTGGAATAAAATAACATAATGAAAATAGCAAAGGCAAAAAAATCTGATGCGCCTCTCATTGCGCGTTCCATAATGGACGCAGTCGGGATGGAGATCTGTGAGAATCTTGCAGGGGAGAACAAGACCCTTGCGGATGTCGAACACCTTTTCACTCTCCTTGCCGAGAGAGAAGACAGCCAGTACAGTTACCGCAACACCCTTGTCGCTGTCGATGACGAGGGGAAATCAGTCGGAGTCATAGTCTCCTATGACGGCGCTCTGCTTGACGAACTGCGTAAACCGTTCTTTGAGCTGGTCAAAACAATTCTTGATAAAAATCTTGATGATGTTGACGACGAGACAGACGCTGAGGAGTTCTATCTTGACACCCTGGCGGTTCTTCCTGAATATCGCGGACAGGGTATAGCCGGAATGCTTCTTAAAGGAGCCGTCGGAAGAGCCGCAGAGTGCGGAAAACCTGCCGGGCTGCTTGTCGACAAGGACAACCATCAGGCGCGCCGTCTCTATGAACGTGTCGGATTCCGTGCGGTCGGTGAGCGTCCGTTCTGCTATGTCATGATGGACCACATGCAATTTGTCGGAGAATGAAGATGAAAGGATTTGGCCGTTTCCTTGCTGCCGGTCTCTGTCTGTGCAGTTCGATAGCCTCACTGGCATTCCCTCTCCGTGTCAGCGGCATTGATTCGCTCAATACAGCGATACTGATCCGGGATCTGCGTTTCGGAGTTGACCTTGTGTCGGAAAACATCGACAAGGCCTTGATTCCGGCATCGGTAATGAAGTCGGTGACAGTCGGCTCGATGCTGAATCTTGCCGACACGAGCGAGTGCTTTGTCACTCCCGTGATGGCCGGAGGAGTTGTCAGAGACGGAGTCCTGTCAGGCAATATAGTTGTCAAGGTGAGCGGCGATCCGACAATCGAATCCCAGTTTCTTCCCTCGTCACAGGGATTTGCCGACAGCATAGCGGCGCGCCTGCTCGGAATGGGGATCACAAAGGTGAGCGGCGATGTCATCATCGACTCATCTGATTTTCCGGATGCCACGACACCTCCGGGGTGGATGGACGAAGACATCCCCTGGCCCTACGGGACCAGGCTTCATGGCGCAAATTTCCGTGACAACCGTTTCAGGCTGCGTCTGCCATCGAAAGAGACCGTGCCTTTTGTCCCTGACCTGAAATTCTCTTACGTTAATCCGAAACGTCGCGGAGTGAAGATCGACCGTAAGGACGGATCGGAGACATTCGTGGTGAGCGGTAACTCGCGCCGCGGACTTAACGATGTGTTTTCAACTCCATATCCCTCAAAAGTTATGCGCCATGAGATCATCACGGTGCTGCGCGATAATGGGATTGAAGTGGAAAGCAAAAAACTTGACACAACGCAAGACGTTTTCACGGTTTATGAGCACCGCTCGCCGAGCTTCGGAGAGATAATGCGCAGCCTGATGTTCCGCTCGGACAATCTCATGGCTGAGGGTATTCTGCGGGCCATCACTCCCGGCGGCACACGTGCCGATGCCATACAGGAAGAAATGGCCGTCTGGACACAGGCCGGAGTCAGCGCCCACGGTGTGGTTATCAAGGACGGAAGCGGACTTTCCCGCGGCAACCGTCTGACGGCCCGTTTCCTTGCCGGTATCTATCAGTACATGATCACTGATCCTTTCGGCGGAGATTACAGTTCGCTCTTCCCGCGGGCCGGATATGACGGAACAATGCGCAATTTCCTTGCCGACACATCGCTGGAAGGCCGTGTGGCAATGAAGACCGGCTCCATGAAGGGAGTCCAGAGCTACGCCGGTTATCTCCTGGACGAAAACGGCCATCCGACCCATCTGATAATTTTTATGGTAAACAATTTCCGTTGCAGCCGGGCTGCGTTAAAAAGTGACATAGAGAGATTGTTATTAGAAAAATTTGACGTAAGTTTGCAGTCTGAAAACCTCTCTGCCGAAGAGATTATTACTGAAGATTCCAATGATGAACAATGATATTACCGGCCTGCTGAATCTGGCCTATGAGATAGAAGGATTGTTACTGCTTCACCTCAACCGGGGTGAGGAAGCGGCTCCTGAAATAAAAGAACTGCTGGTCCGTAAGGCCGGGTTGCTTCTTGAGGGGCTGAAAGCGGCGGATGAGATTGAAAACGAAAGTCTCGATCTTGTCCCTGAATCAGTGACTGTGGTTGAAAAAATTGCCGCAGATGCAGAGCCGGTTCCGGCAGTAGCTGAAACTGAACCCGATGCGGCTGAAAATCCGGCTGAGGCTGTCGGGCCTGTTGCGGATTCTGAAACTGAACCCGCCAAGCCTGAAAATCCGGCTGATGAGGCTCAGGAGATCGCTGAGAGTGCCGGTTTTGAGGAAGAAGAGGATGCCGGAGAAGAACAGCCGGTGACTCTGACTCTTGACGAGAAACTCGCGCGTGAGCGTGCGGCCGACATTTCGAAAGCGTTTACACTGAACGACAAGTTCCGCTTCTGCCGAGAGCTTTTCCGCAATTCAAACGATGAATTCAAGGAGACACTGGAGGTGATCGCCTCGATGTCAGACATGGATGAGGCGGAAGAGTATTTTTACAATGATCTCTGCTGGGATCCTGAAAATGAAGAAGTCAAGGAATTCATGGCCATAGTCGCAAAACATTTCTGATGAGTAAACTCTATATAGTTCCGACTCCGGTAGGCAACATGGCCGACATGACACCGCGTGCGATCGAGGTGCTCAGGACCTGTGACCGTATTTATGCTGAGGACACAAGGACTTCAGCCGTGCTTCTGCGCCATTTTGAGATCACGACACCTTGTTCGAGCCATCATAAGTTCAATGAACATGCGACGGTCCGTCCGATCATAGACCAGCTTCTCGCAGGAGAGACGATCGCTCTCATTTCGGATGCCGGAACTCCAGGCATAAGTGATCCGGGTTTCCTTCTGACGCGTGAGTGCCGGAGAGAGGGGATCGAGGTCGAGACCCTGCCGGGAGCGACAGCCTTTGTGCCTGCGCTGGTCAATTCGGGTTTGCCGACCGACAGGTTTACATTCGAGGGCTTCTTGCCTCCGAAAAAAGGACGGCAGACACGGATGGAAAAAATCGCATCCAGTGACTGCACTTCGATCATCTACGAATCGCCGCTGCGGCTGGTCAAAACCCTTGAGCAGCTTGCGGCTGTCTGCGGGGAGGAGCGCGAAGCGTCAGTGAGCCGTGAGATCTCCAAACTGCACAACACGACGGTCAACGGGACCCTCGGCGAGCTGAAGAGCTATTTCACGGAAAACATTCCGAGAGGAGAAATTGTTATAGTCGTAGGTGCACAGGATGACAAAGCACCCAAGGTACATAAGAATAAATACAGACAAAACTCACTTTCAACATCAGATTTATGAAAAAGATTGCAACCTTAGCCGTTATTGCTACTGCAATACTCAGCGCCTGTAACGGAGGCAAGCTCCGTGAGGCAGAAGCTCAGAACGAACAACTGAAAGGCGATCTTCGTGAGACGCTTGCCACTCAGGACAGCCTTCTGGTACTTGTCAATGACATTTCCGACGGCATGAGCCAGATAAAGGATCTTGAAAAAATCATCGCCACTCCCGGCTCGCTCGGTGAATCCGTTTCGCGCAGAGACCAGATCAAAAACGATATGATCGCCATTCAGAAAGCGCTTCAGGAACGCCGCGAGCGTCTTGCCGAACTTGAAAAGAAACTTGCCGACAACGGAGGCGAGAGCAGCACTCTCAAACGTACCATCGCCAACCTGAAAGCCCAGATGGCCGAACAGCAGACTGAAATCGCCACTCTGACCAACCAGCTTGCGAGCGCCAACATCAAAATCGAGGAACTCAACACCCAGGTGACTCACCTTAACAGCGATGTGGACTCTCTCAACACCGGTCTTTCAGCCGAACGCGAGCAGAAAGAAGCCGCTCAGGAAGCTGCAACCGCTGCCACAAATGAACTCAACACTGTCTACTACGCAATCGGCACCAGCAAGGAGCTGAAAGAAAAGAAGATTCTCGAATCAGGCTTCCTCCGCAAGACAAAGGTGATGGAAGGCAACTTCGACATGAACTACTTCACAGCCGGTGACCGCCGCACACTGACCGAAATTCCTACCCACAGCAATAAGGCCAAAGTGCTGACATCACAGCCCAAGGACTCTTATACGATCGTAGATCTCAACGGACAGAAAGTCATCAGAATTTCCAATCCTGCAAAATTCTGGCAGCTTTCAGACTTCCTGGTGATCGAGGTCGACTGATCAGGGTTGGATTGACAATACGCTATCTATTATTTCATACTTAGAGGTTGTTTAAAAACAATAGTTAAAATCTGAGCGAAAGTTTTGAGGTGGATATGGATCTGAATTGAAGGAGCATAGCGAGCTATGTAACTGAAATGAAGAGCCATAGGCGCCCAAAACTTTCGCAGGCGACGG
>NZ_JAIDEN010000083.1 GCF_029054785.1 Duncaniella sp. | reverse complement strand
GGGTGAACAGTGGGGGTCGAACCCACGACCTTCGGAACCACAATCCGACGCTCTAACCAACTGAGCTATGCTCACCATGTTTTGGTTTTGCGCTGCAAAGGTAGGACGTTTTTTCGGAACCTCCAAATTTTTCCGTGAATTTTTACATTATTTTACATTTGCTATCTCGATTGAAATGGCCTGAAGCCGGATCCCGCATGACCTGGAAGCCGGGATCGGGTGGCGGCAGAGGCCGCATCGGACGGCGGATTCCCGCCGTGCGTAATGATCTTTGTATTTATTAGGTGGTGAAATGTTGAAAAAAATCACTAAATTTGCGGTCAATTATGAAGAATATCCGCAACTTTTGTATCATAGCACATATCGACCACGGCAAGAGCACACTTGCCGACCGTCTGCTTGAGTATACCAACACTGTGGCAGCCAAGGACCTCCAGGCTCAGGTGCTCGACGACATGGATCTGGAACGGGAGCGCGGCATCACCATCAAGAGCCACGCGATCCAGATGAACTTCCATCTCGACGGCGAGGACTACATACTCAACCTGATCGACACTCCGGGACACGTCGACTTCTCCTATGAAGTCTCGCGCTCGATCGCAGCCTGCGAGGGTGCGCTTCTGATTGTCGACGCCTCACAGGGCATCCAGGCTCAGACCATCTCCAATCTCTACATGGCGATCGACAACGATCTTGAGATCATCCCCGTCATCAACAAAGTAGACCTTGACAGCGCCAAGCCCGACGAGGTAGAGGACCAGATCGTCGACCTGCTCGGCTGCGACCCCTCGGAAGTGATCCGCGCCAGCGGAAAGACCGGCATCGGTGTGCCTGACATCCTCCGAGCCATCGTGGAGCGTGTCCCCGCGCCCAAGGGCGATCCGCAGGCACCGTTGCAGGCCCTGATCTTCGACTCGGTGTTCAACCCCTTCCGCGGCATCATCGCCTATTTCAAGATTGTCAACGGCTCGATCCGCAAAAACGACTTCGTGAAGTTCGTGGCCACCGGCAAGCAGTACAACGCCGACGAAATCGGAGTGCTCAAGCTCGACATGCAGCCTTGTCAGGAACTCTCGGCAGGCAATGTGGGCTATATCATATCAGGCATCAAGACATCAAGGGAAGTAAAGGTCGGCGACACGATCACCCATGTCAACGCCCCCTGCGAGGCCGCGATCGACGGTTTTGAGGAAGTGAAGCCTATGGTCTTCGCCGGTGTCTATCCGATCGAGACCGAGGATTTCGAAAACCTCCGTTCGTCGCTCGAAAAACTTCAGCTCAACGACGCCTCGCTGACTTTCCAGCCCGAATCCTCGATGGCTCTCGGCTTCGGTTTCCGCTGCGGCTTCCTCGGCCTGCTCCACATGGAAATCATCCAGGAGCGTCTGGGCCGTGAATTCGACATGGATGTCATCACGACCGTCCCCAACGTGTCCTACCGCGTCTTTGACAAACACGGCAACATGACCGAGGTCCACAATCCTTCCGGCCTGCCTGAAGCCACGCTGATCGACCACATCGAAGAACCCTATATCCGCGCCTCGATCATCACCGCCGCCGACTACATCGGTCCGATCATGACCCTCTGTCTCTCGAAACGCGGCGAGCTGGTGAAGCAGGAATACATCTCCGGCAACCGCATGGAGCTGATCTTCGACATGCCTCTGGGCGAAATCGTCATCGACTTCTATGACAAGCTGAAGAGCATCTCGAAAGGCTATGCCTCGTTTGACTATCATCTCCATGACTTCCGCGAGTCAAAACTCGTGAAGCTCGACATTCTGCTAAACGGCGAAAGCGTCGACGCACTCTCGACCCTCACCCATGTCGACAACGCCGTCACCTTCGGACGCCGCATGTGCGAGAAGCTGAAAGAACTGATCCCGCGTCAGCAGTTCGACATTGCCATCCAGGCCGCGATCGGCGCCAAGATCATAGCCCGCGAGACAATCAAGGCTGTGCGCAAGGACGTGACCGCAAAGTGTTATGGCGGTGACATCTCGCGTAAGCGCAAACTTCTCGAAAAGCAGAAGAAAGGCAAGAAGCGCATGAAGCAGATCGGCTCTGTCGAAGTGCCGCAGAAGGCCTTCCTCGCCGTGCTCAAACTCGATTAGGAAAAACGGAGTCTACACCTATATAATATATATAGCACAGGAAACACAGGACGTGGAGACAGCGCAGAGCCGCAGTCTCCACGTCCTGTGTTGTTGATTGGATCCGGAAACTGAATTTTTTGACCGGGCTGGCATATTGACGGCTGATTTGGGGCGTTGCGATGCTTATAAATGCTTATTGCTGACAAAATTTGAAGGAATGCTTAATTTTTGTGTCAAAAAGTTGTAAAAGACAAAAAAACTTCTCAACTTTACGTCCGTTGTTTTGGAAAAAGTATCAACATCTTGATTGACCCTTAAATCAATTACTCAAATTAATAATATTTCTGGTTATGAAGAAATTTTTACTCCCGATGGCCGGACTCTTTTTAGGTGTCGGGATTGCTCAGGCGGAGACGGTTACTGTTCGTTTGTGGGATTCGGATCCATATTGGAAGCCGGATTTTGACAAGACAGAGTATATCAATAACGAACTTTATGATCCTGTCAATCAGGAGTTAGTGGTCAACTCGGATGGATCCTATACTGTCAAGTCATTTCTTAATTCAGAGCTGGACCTGACCTTCTCGATCGGTAACCGAAAGGTTTATAATGGATTGGAAAGTGTCAAGGGCTGGTTCCCGGCAGAGGTCTGGGAAGCCCCGGTGCTCGACTTCACACCGCCGGTCTACACACAGTCAGTCGAAACCTCTGCTGAGGCCATGTATGAGGTCAAGAAACCGGGAAGCGATGAATCCTACATGTATAAGATCTGGCCGAGAGACGGGCTGGTGTATTATAACCTCGGACAATTTGTCCCTATTCCTAAGAAAGAACTTTCTTTCCCTTTGATTATATTCCGCAATCTCAGTGTGGCATCTTTCCAGGGCGAGGACGACAAAGGTAAGCACTATCGTGTGTGGATCGCATTGAAAACCACTCTTCCTTTCGGCAATAAGTTTGATGAGTTTGGTGATGAGAATCCCTATTATTCGGAATCACATATCCACACCTATGCCATTTTTGACATGACGGTTTCCAACGATCCGGTCAATGTCCATTATGTCGACTCTTCCGACAACACACTCTTCCAGGACACTCAGAGCATCATTCTCCACAAGGAAGACCGCTCGACCAACGTCTATAACTTCATGAATTCAGGCGTGGCCCTCGGTCTGTATGCAACCGGCAAGGAAGTTGCTCCCGGCAAATCGGCGATCGCGTTTACAAGCGCATTCAGCGGCAACCCTGATGAATATCAGCCCCTCGAAGGAGCCACTTACAGCCTCCTGACAGCCGACAATCAGACCGTGACCGGTCAGGTGATGGTCCGTCCTGCCGGATGCTATGCCGAACAGCTTGAGGAAATCTCTCTCAACAAGGCTCATTACAAGGCTTATATTGATATTAAAGTAGGCGATGTCACCGGTTACAATGTATTCGAGTTTAACGGCAGACCTCTGGAAAAGGGCGAGGCCTATAAAGTGATGCTGTCTGTCATGGGCAAAGGATACAATTGGGAAGACCTTGGAGAGTTTGACAGCAATATAGAAATTGTTGACGATAACAATTTCACTGTCTATGACTTGTTCGGTTCCGGATTCAATGTGCCCTTCCTGCTTGGAGAACCTCTGCCGCCTACCTCTTATGATCAATTTGATGCATTCCAGGAACTTGATATTGATCCTGCTTTCTGCAAATGGGCTGAGTCGAAAGACGACAAAGGCAATACGGTTGTAAGTTCTGAGGAAAAGGTAGTGATCATTCCTGACTATCTTAGCTCGGTGCTTGAAACCAATCTCCCGGTCAAGGATGGAAAGCCTTTGGTCATCAGCAATCCTAAGATCGAGGTTTATGACAACAATCCTAATCTTGGTTTCTGGGGCATGCCGGATGTCTGTCATTACAAAGACGGTGACAAGACCCGCAAGGTCTATAATATATATTTTAAGGGTGTAAGTGGCCCCAATTATAAAATCACCTGGGAATCGAAGGCCGACCAGTCCGGTATCGCCGATGTCATCACTGACAGCGAAAACGCTCCTGCCGAATGGTTCACCCTCCAGGGAGTCCGCGTGAGCGGCGAAAACCTCGCCCCCGGCATCTACATCAAGCGCCAGGGTTCAAAGACCGTGAAAGTGCTTGTTAAATAAGAATACCTACCGGGAATCATAGTTCTGCAACAACCACCGCAATTACGTTGGAATCAACCGTGTAGCAGGTTTTGCAACACTTCTAAGAATATCGTCCGGCAGTTTTTTCCGAAAACTGCCGGACGTTTTTTTGTGGAGCGGACCGGAGGGGAGGCGTGTCGGACCAAAACGGGGCGGGATGACGGGCCGGAGGAGTAAACTGGCATATTGACAGGGAAAAACGGCGGGAGACGGTGGGTTTTGTCGCCGAAATGAACAAAATTCCAATAAAATTAAAAATTTTGTAACAAAAAGTTGCAAAACAAAAAAAAACTTCTCACCTTTACGGTCAGACGCAGAAATTGCTTTCAAATTTATAATTAATCTAAACTCAATCTAACACTTTTTGCTTATGAAAAAGTTTTTACTCCCGGTTGTTGGCTTGTTGATCGGCGGGGCTGCCGCTCAGGCAGACGAGGTGACTGTCAAGTATCATAAGATACAGAGCACTGTCGCTACCGAGTTACAGGAAGAATTGTTTTGCCCGACTACAAATGAAGTAGTGAAGAACGAAGACGGATCCTATACTCTGAAGAAATATCAGAATTCGGCATACGATCTGAAGTTTACCATCAAGGACGGTGTGCTTGCTTTCCCGGATATAAAGGTGGCCGGTCTGAATGTCCTTAAAGATGGAGATGGAAATAGCTGCCGGTTCAATCTCACCACTATCCAGGAGTATAAGGATGCCAATGAAGAGATGAATCAGGCTAAGGTTGACGGGCTGTTGTATTCATGTATCAATGGAAAACTCAACGGTGCGGTCCTGAAAAGCGAGACTTTGACACAGACTCAAAGACTGGCCGAGTATGAGGTGAGTATGGTGACTTACTTCTCCTATAAGACTCCGAATGGTCCTGACTTGACGGATTCAAGACGTGAGTATGGTGCCGCTGTCTTTAATTTTTCTGTTGTCGAGGACCGAGAAGGTGTCGATGTGGCTTATCAGACAGCGTCAGGCGCTGAAATGTTCAAGAGCTCATTCAGCCCGGTTGAAATTGGCAGTGGCAATTCTTTCAAACTGAGCTATTTTGCAGGTTCAGAGGCCAGTCTGACATTCAATGTGGGTAGTGCCGGTGCTGACGGAAAGGCTTCCATCGTGTTCACTGATGGTGTGAGCACTGCTGATCCGGAATCTTATCAGACCATTGAGGGGGCAACATTCAACCTTCAGGATGCTTCCGGTCAGACAAAAACAGGTGCGCTTGCTGTGAAAATCGCCGGTAGCTATGCCACTGTGATCGAAGGATCTGAAACTATTCAGTCAGCAAGATATAAAGTTTATATCGACACCAAGTTCGGTGACCAGACCGGTTATGTGGTGATTGAGGCTGAAGGCCCCGCTGTTCCCAAGGGTCGTGAAGTCTCAATGGACTATGCTATCTTTAACAATGCTTCAAGTGTTTATGAAACAGTGCCGACCTATGTGGATCAGGTTGATGAAAATACAATCGTAATCTACAATTTCGGAAATTCAGGCTATAACATTCCGTTCACTATTTATGACAAGGCTGATGTTGCTAATCCGACAGACGGAGGTCAGGTTGCAACCGCCAGCATCCGCGTGGCTGATGATTATATCGCCAAAGATAATACTTCCGGTAAGTCTGTAACCGTCAAGCTCCCTGATGGAGAAACATTTAAAACTTATGTGAAAGGTGTCGCCGTACAGGAAAACCCAGGTGTATATTATAATCCGAGCTTCTCGAATGTAAAATATTACAACGACCGTGTGGATTTCCATATCACATTCGGTACCGGCAAATTCGTTGCTGCAAACTGGAGTCTCTCAGAATCCGAATCAGGCATCGAGGATGTTGTTGTTGACGAAAACGCTCCTGTTGAATGGTACAACCTCCAGGGTGTGCGTGTCAACGGCGAAAACCTTACCCCCGGCATCTACATCAAGCGTCAGGGTTCAAAGGCAGTCAAAGTGCTTGTCCGCTAACCAACGAATATTCTGATTTCATCAGACATATAAAACAGAATACGAATCGGCGACCTCCCGCGAGGCCGCCGATTTTTTTAGCTGTAAATCATACCCGGCCCACGTCAATGGCCGTCAGCGATTGCGGGGCAGAATCCTATCAGGCAAGCCGCGTCAGCGGTGTGGCGAATCCGGACCGCAGTAGAAAGTCATCAGCGATTGCGGGGCTGAATCCTATCAGGCAAAGCCGCGTCAGCGGCGGGTAGAATCCAGGCCACTGCAAGGGCTCCGTAGGAGTCCGCAGCTGTGGTTCCAACCACCCGAAAAAATAAAAGAGCGCCGTAGGTGCGAAACAGTATCGCACCTACGGCGCTCAGCTTGTTTAGGGATGTGGCGTTTAACCACAGCTGCGAACCCCCGCTGGGGGCTCTTGCAGTGGCCTGGATTCTACCCGCCGCTAACGCGGCTCGCCTGCCCCGCAGACGGATGCTTTTTAACCGCAAAAGCGGCTCG
>NZ_JAIDEN010000082.1 GCF_029054785.1 Duncaniella sp. | reverse complement strand
CGATGAAGAATCGGAAGATCCGGCGCCGTTCGTCCCCCGCAACCGCCGCGAACGCAGGCTCTACGAGCAGGAGGTACGCCGTGCGGCAAACCGTCTGACGCGCCGTCTGGCCCGTCAGTAGGCCAATATGTTTCGCACCTACGGCGCTCTGTCGGTTTGGGGAATGACGGTTTACCACAGCTGCGGACACCTACGGCGCCCTTGCAGTGGCCTGGATTCTCCTGACCGCTAACGCGGCCTGCCTGCCCCCGTCGCCACCCTCTTGTAGGGATGCTCCACGGAGCATCCGCCATTCCCGCGTGGACCTTGGACTCGGTTTTTCCGCGTGAGACGGCTGCACCACGGTGCAGCCCTACAAGTATGGAACGCCGCTCCACGCATGGCATCTGTCCCCACCATCCCTATATGACATCTGCCCTGCATCAGGCTGACTGCTGACGCTGGCTGCCTGCCTTGCGTCGGAATGCACAGCAGGGACGCTTGAAAAAGCGCCCCTGCCGGGTCTGATTATAGATAAGTTGTTGACTGCCGGTTTATTTGGGCAGATTGAAAGCGACTGTCATCTCTTTCATCTGCTCGTCGGTCATGCCGTCAGGCTCGAAGCCCATGTTCTTGGCGCAGATGTAGATCTGTGCTGACTTGTTGAGCACGTCGACCTGGTCGAAGGCCTGCATGATGTCTTCCTCGACGGCAAAGACACCGTGTTTCTCCCAAAGAGTCACATCGTAGTCGCCAAGTTCCTTGATCGTTGATTCGGCAAGGATGTTTGAGCCGGGGAGCTGGTAGGGGATGATGCCGAGACCGCGGGGGCAGAAGGCCTTGGTTTCGGGGATCATGCTCCAGAGCAGACGGGTGGCCACATCCTTTTCAAGATATTTGTTGCAGTGAGACATTGCGACAAGCTCGATCGGGTGGGTGTGGAGCGAAGCCTTGTAGTTTGAGCCTTTGCCGATGAGGTAGTTGTGGACGGCGAGGTGTGAGGGCAGCTCGGAGGTCGGGCGGACGGGTTCGTCGGCGATGATCTCATAGTGGGCGCAATCATCGGTGATGCGGATCACTGAGCCGTTGGCCATCGGCTTGCGGGCGAGGTCGCGCATACGTTTGTTGGTGCCTTTGCAGAAGAAATAGCAGCCTTTGAGGTTGGGGAGTGTCAGACCGATGGGTGTCGCAGGTGCGATCGCGGGCATGGCGCGGATGGCGTCGTCGACGTGTTCGGTGATGTTCACTGTGATATTGCCGCCGTTGCGTTCGGCCCATCCTTTTTCCCAGAGATAGCCTGCGACTTCAGCGACTTTTTCAACCTCGGCTGTGAGCGCGGGGCGGTTTTCTAATATTGATGACATAATTTTAAGTACCTCTTAAAAATTAAACTTTCAGATCAGTTGAGGGAGAAAGCAGGAGACAATCAGAACGGCGATGCCGATGACAAGCACCGTGATTGTCTTTGAGGAGCAGCCTTTCCATTCCTTGAGAATGATGCCCCAGACGTTGGAGAAGACCACGTTGAGCGCCATGAGGATGCAGAACGAGAGGGTCATGAGTGTCGGGGAGTCGGTCAGGAAGCCTTTGCCGAGGGCGAGGCCGAAGAACTGGCTGTACCAGAGGGCGCCTGCGAGCAGGCAGAAGAGGAGGTTGTTGCCGAGCACGGCTCCATTGGCGTAGTCGCCCCAGGTGCGGTTCTTGTGGTTCTGGTAGAAGCAATAGACCGCGTTGGTCACGAATCCGCCCAGAGTGACGAGCAGTGTGGCTGGGAGGGTCTTGTAGATGTCAGGCGTGAGGGATCCGAAGTTGATTCCGCTGCCGAATTCAAGGCCCACGTTGAAGCAGCCGCTCATGAAGCCTGCGAGCAGGGCGATGGTGATTCCCTTGGGGAAGTTGAAGTCCTTGACCGCCGCTTTTTTCTCTTCTTCGCTGAGCGAAGAGGCTTTCATTGATCCTGCTATGCCGATGATGGCGATGCCGATCAGGGTGACGACCACGCCGAGGATCACAGCCATTGTCAGCTGAGAGAGCGGATCGTTTTCAGGGAAGAAGATGTTGAGCAGCACGGGGCCCATGATGGTGCCGAGTCCCGCGCAGGTGCCGAGGGCGATCGACTGTCCGAGCGCTACACCGAGGTAGCGCATGGACAGGCCGAACGTAAGACCGCCTACACCCCAGAGGGCTCCGAAGAGGATGGTCATCCAGATGTTGAACGACTGGTCGGCGGTGAACAGTTCGGTGAGTGAATGTCCCTCAGGCACTGCCAGAAGGGCTCCAAGGAAGGGGAGGATCAGCCATGCGAAGACTCCTTGCACAATCCAATAGCTTTCCCAGCTCCAGGATTTGATCTTGTTGATGGGGACGTAGCAGCTGGACTGGCAGAATGCGCCGATCGCGATGATGAGAAGGCCTATCAGTATCATCGCTTGCTGGTCACGTCGCGTTCATACTGCTCCACTTCGGCGATGTAGTTTTCGCCGACAGGCACACCGTTCTTGAGGCAGAACATGTCGTAAACGGCGTTCCAGGGGAGGTTCTTGCACTCTTCAAGCAGGGCGAGGCGCTGGAAACGCTTGTCTTCCAGTTCGTATTTGCGGAGAGTTTCGGTAGGTTCGAGCAGGGCGCGGAGCATGCACTTCTGAGCTGCGCGGCTGCCGATGACGTAAGCGCCGATGCGGTTGAGGGTGCCGTCGAAATAGTCAAGGCCGTAGTGAACGCGGTTGAGGGCGCCGGCGCGGACGATTTCGCTGAATAGGTCCATTGTCGGGTCGTCCATGATGGTGACATGGTCAGAGTCCCAGCGGATCGGACGGCTCACGTGGAGCATGAGTTCGGGGACGAAGAGCAGCATGGCTGAAACCTTGTCGGCAACGCTTTCGGTCGGGTGGAAGTGGCCGGTGTCAAGGGTGATCATCATGTTGTTCTTGGCTGCGTAGGAGGTGTAGAAGTCGTTGGAACCTACGGTGTAGCTTTCAAGGCCGATGCCGAAGACTTTTGACTCGACGCAGTCTTTCATCCAGTCATATTTGTGTTCGAAGATCTGGTCGAGAGAGTCTTTGAGCAGTTCGCGGTAGAGGTAGCGGTTGACTGTGATGTCCTTGGAGCCGTCGTGAACCCAGGTGTTCATGATACAGGGATCCTGCTGGGCTTCGCCGATTGCCTGAGAGATCGCACGGCAGCGCTTTGAGTGTTCGATCCAGAAATCACGGATGCCCTTGTCGGGGTTGGCAAGGCTCAGGTCGCCGCTCTTGGGGTGAGAGAATGAGGTTGAGTTGAAGTCGAGTTTGATGTCATTGGCTTTGCCCCAGTCGATCCAGCTCTGGAAGTGTTCGACAGAGCACTGGTCGCGGTCAACGAATTTTCCGCCGAAATCGCCGTAGATTTCGTGGAGGTTGAGGCGATGTTTGCCGGGGATGAGGCTCATCGCATAGAGGATGTCGGCGCGGAGTTCGTCGATGTTGCGGGCTTTGCCGGGATAGTTGCCGTTGACCTGGATGCCGCCGGTCAGTGAGCCGCCCTGGTTTTCGAAACCGGCCACGTCGTCAGCCTGCCAGCAGTGCATGCTGAGGTGGAAGTCCTGCATCTGCTGCAACACTTTGTCGGTGTCGATTCCGAGTTTTGCATAACGCTCTTTTGCTATTTCATAAGCTTGTTTTACAGTTCCTTCGTTCATGATAAGATAGATTTAGACTTTTATTTAGGTAGATATGTTTTGGTTTCAGTTGAGTTTACGGCGACGCGGCGCATTTCGGCGAGGTCGCTGACGCGTCCGTCGGCACGGAGCTGGACGAGCACATTGCCGAGTGCGGTCGATTCGGTCGGACCTGCGACAACGGGCATCCGGAGCTCGTCGGCTGTCAGCTGCATCAGGTGGGCGTTGAGCGAGCCGCCGCCGATGACGTGGAGCGTGTTGATCTCCTTGGGTGAGAGTTCGCGCAGCCAGCCGAGCACTTCTTTGTAGCGGAGTGCGAGACTGCGGAAGATCAGGCGGACATAGTCGGCGACAGTTTCCGGCGCTTTCTGGCCAGTGCGTGAGCAGTAGTCGCAGATGGCTTCTGTCATAGAGGACGGATTTGCAAATGACGGATCGTCGGGGTTGATCGTGCTGTCGATTGCCGATTCGGTGTAGAGCGCGCAGAGGTCGGCTACGTTTGCCGGGGCGTCTTTCAGCTCAGTGCGGGCGCGCTCGAAGATCCACATGCCGCAGATGTTTTTGAGATAGCGTATGGTTCCGTCGATTCCGCCTTCATTTGTGAAATTGTAGGCGAAGCCTTTTTCATTGATGATAGGCTCAGGGGTCTCGATGCCGAGCAGAGACCATGTGCCGCAGCTCAGGTAGGCGAATTTTTCATCTTTGGCGGGTACGCCGATGACTGCCGAGGCGGTGTCATGGCCTGCAACTGCGATGACGGGGACTTCGCCGAGTCCGGTCAGCTGCTGTACGGCTGGAGTCAGGGTGCCGATTCTGTGGCCGGGATTTACGAGCGGGCCGAAGCGGTCTTCGCTCAGGCCGATCTGTGTGAGGAGATCGCTGTCAAGCCGTCCGGTGGTCGGGTTGAGGATCTGCGATGTGGATGCCACGGTGTATTCTGTCACGGCGTTTCCGGTCAGCATGTAGGCGAGCGCGTCGGGGATAAAGAGGATTTTATCCGAGTTGTGGAGCGCATTGCCGGTTTCGTTGCTGAGAGTATGGAGCTGGAACAGGGTGTTGAAATCCATGAACTGGATTCCGGTTTTGCCGTAGACGGTTTCTTTCGAAATGTTTTCGCAGAACTTGTCGACAGCGCCGGTTGTGTGCGGATCGCGGTAGCAGTAGGGGAGTCCGGCAAGGGTGCCGTCGGGGTGGAAATAGGCTACATCGCATCCCCAGGTGTCGATGCCGATTGATTGAGCGCGGGCGCCGAGCGCGTTGAGTTTTTCAGCAGCTGCCCGGAGACCTGTAAGGATTTCATGATAGAGACCGGGCAGATTCCAGAACAGGTGTCCGGCGATCGGCAGCATCGGGTGTTTGAAGCGATGCAATTCTTCGGTTGAAATTTTTTCTCCGTCAAATGAAGCGAGGATGAGACGTCCGCTTGTGGCACCAAGGTCCACCGCTATATAATATGAGGCAGATTCAGTTTTCATGATAATGACGTATTTTAAACTAAGGTAATGAGATTGTTCCTAAATAGGAGGAGAAGGTCGAAGAGAGGCGGGGAGAGAGGGAAAGTGATTTCATGCGTGGATTTTACTTCTCACGCATGAAAACATTGATCGGAGTGCCGTGGAAATCCCATGTTTCCCTGATTTTATTTTCCAGATAGCGACGGTAGGGCTCTTTCACCCACTGAGGCAGATTGCAGAAGAAAATAAATGTGGGGATCGGTGATCCTTTCAGCATGGTCACATATTTGATCTTGATGAATTTGCCTTTGTTGGCAGGCGGGGGATAGGCAGATATGGCTTCCAGCATCACAGTGTTGAGCTGTGAGGTGGGAACTATGCGCTGGCGGTTCTCGCATACATGAAGCGCTGTCTCAAGCACTTTGTAGATACGCTGTTTGGTAAGAGCCGAAGCGAAAATGATCGGAAAATCGACAAAAGGTGCGAAGCGTTCGCGGATCGCATCCTCATAGTGCTTGATGGCTTCTTTTGATTTGTCCTCGACCAGATCCCATTTGTTGACCACCACGACAAGGCCTTTCTTGTTGCGCTGGATGAGCGAGAAGATCGACACGTCCTGAGATTCGATGCCGCGAGTGGCGTCGATCATGAGGATGCAGACATCAGAGGCTTCGATCGCACGGATCGAGCGGATGACTGAATAATATTCGATGTCTTCGGTGACTTTGGTCTTTTTGCGGATACCGGCAGTGTCGACAAGATAGAAGTCGAAGCCGAATTTGTTGTAGCGGGTATAGATCGAGTCTCTTGTGGTTCCTGCGATATCGGTCACGATATGGCGGTCCTCATCAATGAAAGCATTGATGATTGACGATTTTCCTGCATTCGGACGGCCGACGATGGCAATCTTGGGGATATCGTCAAGCTGAGATTCTTCGTCGTCTTCTTTTTCAGGCATCTTGCGGACCACTTCGTCAAGAAGGTCACCTGTTCCGTAGCCGCTGACTGCTGAAACGCCCATCGGGTCTCCGAGGCCGAGGCTGTAAAATTCGGCAATGTTATAGAGAGAGTCTCCGGCATCAACTTTGTTGGCCACGAGAATTACCGGTTTGGTTGAGCGGCGCAGAATTTCCGCCACCTGGTCATCAAGGTCTGTGACGCCGTTCATGGCATCGACCACAAAAAGAATTTCGTCAGCCTGTTCAATCGCAAGATAGACCTGCTTATTGATTTCGTTTTCGAATATGTCTTCGCTGTTGACCACCCAGCCGCCGGTATCGACAATCGAGAATTCCTTCCCGTTCCAGTCTACTTTGCCGTATTGACGGTCACGGGTAGTGCCTGCTTCGTCATTTGTAATGGCTGTGCGTGACTGTGTAAGTCTGTTGAATAAAGTGGATTTGCCTACATTGGGGCGTCCCACTATGGCGATCATTTGTCCCATTTGGATGATTATAATAGATGGTTCCGTTTGTTGCGCCCGATCACTGGATAATCAAACCGAACGTCACTGCAAATTTATTAAATTATTTCCTATTCCACAACATTCTGCCTCAATCGGAGGCCGGGAATGTGGAATAGGAAATAATTTAAAGTTAAATTGTGCAAAAATGAGTCTATTTTGTGTTAATTCGCTTGACAAAGCTTGTTTGTAAACTTATATTTGCAAATAAGTTTTTCATGGTATTAGATTTAAGGTAAAAAAGTTATTCGTCGGGATGACGAGTAATTTTTTTTGTCGTTTTTTGAGACTGGATCAGCAAGTCTTTTTATCCATGTAGGGATTCAGACGATGCCAGTCGGCAATAGGAGGCATAACTCCCATTTCAATCACCTCGTCGCGAAGCTTGCAAAGATGCTGATAGCTCTTTTCAAGCTCTTTTTCTTCTTCGGGTGTTCCGTTGAGAGGCTGACATTCCACACCGTTCTTGCTGATGGTGGTTTCCATCGCCATCATGATGTGTTTGAAACGGTCGTTGTTGACATACGTACCTGCCGGCCAGCGGAAAGGTTTGCCACCCATAGCGGCAGCGATCATCTCGATCGAAAGATAGGCCGGGCTCTGGAATGAGGAACGTCCGCGCAGGTCGATGATGTTCTTGCCTCCCTGGATCACACGCTGTTTGATTTCAAGCCAGGCATCAAGGGGCAGACGGGAAGTTCCGATGATGTCTACCAGTGGCTTGCCGTCGATGGTGGTTGTCGATGCAAACACGGCCATCTGTTCGCCGTGCCCGCCGTATGTACGGCTGTTTACGATTTCGTCAGCGGGGATTTTGAGATATTTTGAAAGTTCGCTGCGGAGACGTGTGCTGTCAAGTGCGGCAAGTGTCGTGACACGTGACGGTTCGACTCCTGAATAGAGCAGAGTGACCAGACCGGTGATGTCAGCCGGGTTGAAGATGACCACCATGTGTTTGACATTGGGGCAATATTCCCTGACATCCTTACCGAACTGCTCGGCGATCTGAGCGTTTCCTCTCAGAAGATCTTCGCGGGTCATGCCGGCTTTACGGGCTGCACCTCCGGAGGATACAATATATGATGCGCCTGTGAGAGCTTCTTTTACATCGGAGGTGAATGTCAGGTTGATTCCTTCAAATCCGCAGTGATAAAGTTCTTCAGCCACACCCTCAAGAGCCGGTGCATAGGGATCATAAAGGCAGATGTTAGGTGTGAGACGCATCATTATTGCTGTCTGAGCCATGTTGGAACCGATCATGCCGGCGGCTCCTACAATAGTAAGCTTCTCATTAGTCAGAAAGTCCATGATTTTGAGTTTTTATTGGTTTTAAGGATTAGAGGCTTTCCAATAGCCTCCCGTTGATAATTGTCAGTAATAATAACATCACAGCAAACATAAAAGTTGCTGTCCGGAAAAGCGGTCATCGCAAAATTAGTCATTTATGTGAAAAATGATTGATTTTAACTGAAAAAATATGTTTCTGATCAACAAAGTATTGGAAAATCAAGAGAGTTTGCGGCAATATCGCTGTTGGCATACGGATGGGAGTTTAATTGGAAAATTCTTAGTAACTTTGCAGGCGTTTTCAATAGTGTCCCCTGAGAAGGAGGGAAATAAGGCAATTTATGGAAGATACAAGATCAAATTCATCAGCAGAGTCTCGACAGGATGTCCCTGCCGTCAAGGAGAAATTGTGGAATGGCAATTACTGCAAGGCGATGGTGGGCAATTTCATGATGTTTTTCTCATTTTATCTTCTGACACCATTGCTGCCGATCTACCTGGATGCTGAATTCAAGGCTGATAAAGATCTCATAGGGCTTGTCCTGTCGGGTTATGTTGTCGCGGCCCTGATCGTTAGGCCGTTCAGCGGATTCATTGTCGACAGTTTCAACCGCAAGAAGGTGCTGATGCTTTGCTTTTTCGCATTCTTCATCTGTTTCACCGGCTATATAGGCGCAGGGACAATTCTGATGTTTGCGGTGGTCCGCACTCTCCACGGTCTTCCGTTTGGAGCCACGACAGTAGCCAACAGTACGGTTGCCATTGATGTGCTTCCTTCGTCCAGGCGTAATGAGGGTGTGGGATATTATGGCCTTAGCAATAATCTGGCTATGGCCATCGCACCATCTGCCGGAATCTATATCTATTCGCTGAGCGGAAATTTCAAACTGCTGTTCTGGATTTCCCTGGCAGTCGCGTTTATCGGATTCTATTTTGTCAGCACAATCCGTTTGCCGGAACGAAAACTCGTCGAGGGTAAACCGAAATTGAGCATGGACCATTTTTTTCTGAACCGCGCATGGCTTATGGCTATAAACATTCTGCTGTTCGGTCTGTGCTGGGGTGTCATGAGCAACTATGTGGCGATATATGGGAAAGAGGAATTAGGCATAACAGACGGGACCGGATTGTTTTTCGCACTTCTGTCAGCAGGTCTGTTTGTCTCCCGTCTCTATGGTGTCAAGTCTTTGCGGGCCGGGCGTCTGACTCAGAATGCTCTTCAGGGGGCACTGATCAGCTCGGTAGGATTCACGCTTTTTGCCTTGGCTCCCGGTGTCTGGGCCTATTATCTTTCGGCGGTGCTGATCGGTCTTGGCAACGGACGCATGTTTCCGGCTTTCCTCAATATGTTTATATGTGTGGCCCGTCACGACCAAAGAGGTACGGCAAATTCCTCGATACTCACATCCTGGGACTGCGGAATGGGACTTGGGATTCTGATCGGAGGATTTTTTGTGGAATATGTCAGCTATTCGGCTGCGTTCTGGGCGACTTCTGTTTCCCAGATCACAGGCACTTTGCTGCTGTTGTTTTTTACCCGTTCATTTTTTGCCGGACGGCGTCTTCACGCTTAGAAGAGCGGTTTGATCCGGCCCGGTCAGATTGATTCGGCTGGAACTTTTAGTTAAAATAATTTTTCATCGTAAAGGAGTGGCATAAAGTTTGTAATTTTGCTCTCTCGTTTCAGTAATATGTTTTTTAAGGTAAGCAGGATATGGCAGTGACAGCAGGTACATCAACGGAAGATCTCGGCAAAAGCTCAGTCGGGAAATTATTGGCTCAGTATTCGATTCCGGCGATTATTGCAAGTGTTGCCACATCGTTATATAATATCATTGACAGTATTTTTATCGGTCGTGGAGTCGGGCCTATGGCCATCGCCGGACTGGCGATCACTTTTCCGCTGATGAATCTCATAGCGGCATTCTGTATGCTCATAGCCGCCGGCGGGGCCACAATCAGTTCCATATTCCTTGGTCAGAAGAATTTCAGCCGTGCCACTGATGTGGTCAATAATGTTTTTGCCCTGTGTCTGATTCATTCCGTCGTGTTCGGCGGTCTGGCTCTGGTGTTTCTTGATCCGATCCTGTTCTTCTTCGGGGCAACGGATGATACCATCGGCTATGCGCGGGAGTTTATGGAAGTCATTTTGCTGGGCACACCGCTGCTCTTTGTGTTTATCGGGCTAAATAACCTTATGCGAGCCACTGGCTATCCCCGGAAGGCTATGATTTCCGCTCTGATCTCTGTGTTGGTGAATCTGATTTTCGCCCCGGTATTCATTTTTGCTCTTGACTGGGGGATACGCGGTGCGGCGTGTGCCACTATACTCGGCCAGTTCTCGGCCTTCATCTGGGTGCTTTCGCATTTTCTGTCCCGGAAAAGCTCGATTCACTTCAAACGCCATAACAGATGGCTGACATGGACAATCATAAAGCGCATCTATGCGATCGGACTTTCTCCGTTCCTGATGAATGTCTGCGCCTGTGTGGTGGTGATCTTTATCAACAGAGCGCTTCTTGACTACGGCGGTGCTGACGGAAACCTGGCGGTAGGAGCTTATGGTATTCTCAACCGCACGACAATGTTCTTCGTGATGATCGTGTTCGGTGTCACTCAGGGCATGCAGCCAATTCTTGGATATAATATCGGAGCAAACAATTTTGACCGTGTGAAGCGAGTCCTGAAACTTGGTATATGGATCGGTGTCGCCATCACTTTTATAGGATGGATTGTGAGCGAGGGTTTTCCTGACATCGTCTCGGCCTTGTTCACTACCGATGAGACCCTTGTCGGCATTGCCCGTGACGGGTTCAGGATATATTTTATATGCTATCCGGTTGTCGGCTGCCAGATTGTCATTCAGAATTTCTTTCAGAGTGTCGGAAAACCGCAGATGTCGATCTTTCTCTCTCTGACACGTCAGTTGCTGTTCCTGATACCTTTCCTGATCATCTTCCCGCGTCTGTGGGGTGTGCCGGGAGTCTGGGCTTCGATGGCCGGCTCTGATATTTTAGCTTTTATAGTGGCAGTTGTCACCCTTTGGTGGTGGATGGGCCATACAATGAAAAAAATGGAACTCAATGCAAGAAACTCTTGATCTCAGGGTCACCCCGAAAGTTGCTGCCGTACAGCAGCTGTTAAGCCAGGAAGTAGCGCGTCGCATCGGCGTTAATGCTGACTCTGTCCGACATGTCATTGTGACACGCCGCTCGATCGATGCCCGTCAGCGTCAGGTGATGGTCAATCTCTCCGTGAGAGCTTACATTGATGAGGATCCGTCGTCGCTGTCATTGATAAAGGCTGTTGAATACAGCCCCGTTGCGGCTGATGCCCGCAACGTGATAGTGGTCGGTGCCGGTCCGGCCGGTCTTTTTGCAGCTCTCAGGCTGATTGAAGAAGGCTTGCGTCCGATTGTGCTCGAACGTGGCAAGGATGTGGATTCTCGTCGCGCCGACATGGCTGATATAGCTCGGAAAGGTATCGTAAATCCCGATTCGAACTATTGTTTCGGAGAAGGAGGCGCCGGTGCTTTTTCTGACGGGAAACTTTACACGCGTTCGAAAAAGCGCGGTCCGGTCGACAAGATCCTGAATATCTTTGCACAGCATGGTGCTTCGGAAAACATATTGGTCGATGCCCATCCCCATATCGGAACCGACAAACTGCCCGGTGTCATAAAGGCAATGCGTGAGACAATCTGCCGCTGTGGCGGTGAGGTTCATTTTTCAACCCGTGTGGAGTCTTTGATAATAGACGGCGAAGAGGTCCGGGGTGTGATTGCAAACGGAAAGGAATATCATGGACCTGTCATACTTGCAACCGGTCATTCTGCCCGTGACATGTATCGGTCATTGCTTTCTGCCGGTGTGGCGATGGAGCCGAAGGGTCTGGCTGTCGGCGTGCGTCTCGAACATCCGCAGCATCTGATCGACTGTCTGCGCTACCATTCCAAAGAGGGGAGAGGAAAATATCTGCCGGCTGCGGAGTATACGATGCTCACCCGTGTCGACGATCGGGGCGTGTATTCTTTCTGCATGTGTCCGGGAGGAGTTGTCATTCCTTCGGCAAGCGGTCCTGAACAACTTGCAGTCAATGGTATGTCCGGATCAGCCCGCTCGTCGCGTTGGGCAAATGCCGCGATGGTCGTGGAGGTGTTGCCGGAAGATATTCCTGCCGAGGGAACCGACGATGATCCTGACGGGATCTTGAGAATGCTGCGTTTCCAGGAAAGCATTGAAAAGGCATTCTGGCTTGAAGCCGGTCAGAGCCAGAATGCGCCGGCTCAGCGGATGATGGACTTTGTCAACGGTCGGATGTCATCGTCGCTGCCTCCGGTCTCATACGCTCCGGGAGCGCATCCGGCACGGATTGACAAGCTGTTGCCTAAGGGGATAGCTCGTCGTCTGCAACTCGGATTTAAAGATTTTGACCGCAAGAACAGAGGTTTTCTTACAAACGAAGCCGTGCTGATCGGGGCTGAGACTCGCACGTCATCGCCTTTGCGCATTCCTCGCGACGGTGAATCACTGCGCCATATCCAACTGAAAGGTCTCTACCCTTGTGGCGAAGGTGCAGGCTATGCCGGCGGAATAGTTTCAGCGGCGATTGACGGAGACCGTTCGGCGGCGGCTGTTGCAGCGGAATCGGGTACGAATAATAGTTAGAATAATAGTTAGTAGGTATTGACGTTGAATTTGCGGTAATAAAATTACCTTAAAATAGGTATTTATCCGCTTCGGAGGCTGGAGTAATTTTGCACAGTGAAAAAAATGTGCAAATAACCCGGTCTCAGAGTGATTCCCGAATTAACATACAAGACAATTTTTCAAAAACTGTTTCTGACTGTTTTAGCAACGGCCGGAGCAGTTTTTCCATTGTCAGCCTCTGTCAGACTTGTCGTTAATGTCAAGGATGCAGACACCCTTGAACCGCTGGAATTTGCAGCTGTGACTTTTCGCCAGTCTTCGGAGGCCGGTGTCTCCGGAGGCCATACGGATGCCGACGGGGCAATTGTTATTAGTGCCAATCCCGGTCAGGCTGTCATTGAGCTGAGTCTTGTCGGGTATAAGCCCCAGCGGAGATCTTTGTCGTTGAAAGAACGCGACAGTCTGACGCTCAATTTCAGACTGGAGCCATCAAATTCGCTTAATGAAGTCGTCGTGACAGCCCGCGAGGGTTATAATGCGACTTCCGCTTCGCTGATTGACACCACGGCCATGAGGCATCTCCAGCCGTCGAGCTTCACAGACCTTGTCAGTCTGCTCCCCGGTGGTGTTACCAAGGATCCGGTGATGAATTCTGTCAATCAGATAGACCTGCGCTCAGCGACAGGGATCAATCCGACTGACAACTATGCGACCTCGGCCCTTGGAACGGCATTCGTTGTGGATGGTGTGAGACTTAATACTGATGCCGATATGCAGACCACTCCTGATGCCAACCGCACGGCGCGAATTTCAACCGGAAAGGGAGTTGATATGCGTTCGCTCTCTACTGACGATATTGAAAGCGTTGAGATTGTGCGCGGAATTCCGTCGGTGGAGTATGGAGAACTGACATCCGGCCTTGTCAATATCAGGCGCAAAAGCGGTGCCGGACGTCTTGAGGCACGTTTTAAGGCCGATACACAGAGCCAGCTTTTTTATGTGGGTAAAGGCTTTGATGTGAATGGTGACAAATCATGGATTCTAAACGCCGGAGTCGATTATCTCGATTCCAAGATTGACCCGCGTGACAATCGCGAGAATTTCAAGCGAGTAACTGGATCGTTGCGCAGCAATAAGCGTTGGACAGGCCCCATTGCCCGCATTTCATGGAATTCAAATTTCAGTTATAGCGGTATGTTTGAAATGGATGACAACGATCCGGACCTTGCAGTCAACAATACGATTGATTATTACGAGAACAGCAAACATACATTCCGTTGGGACAACACACTCCGTTATGTCCCGTCGGCATCATCATGCCTTCAGGAACTCAGCCTTGTCTCAGGCCTGAGTTATGCCCATGAACAGCTTGAACAGCAGAAGCATGTGGCCTCATCGCGTGTAATGCCGATGCCGATCTCGCTGACGGAAGGGAGCAACTATATCGGTTATCTTCCAATGCTTTATCTGGCGGATTATAAAGTGGAGGGGCGACCGTTTACGGCCTCCCTCAAGGGTGCCGGTCGCTTGCGTTTCGGAGGTAATTTCCTTGCATCCACTCTGAAATTCGGCGTTGAATGGAACATGAGCAAAAATTATGGACGTGGAGCAGTCTATGATATTTCACGTCCTTTGACTGCCGGAAACAACACTCGCCCTCGCGCGTTCAGCGATGTCCCTGCCATGCACCAGCTTTCGGCTTATGCCGAAAGCGAGACAAAACTCTATGCCGGAAAACATACACTTTCTTTGACAGCCGGCTTGCGTGAAACACAGCTTCTGCATCTTGACAGCCGCTATGAACTCAGCGGGAAACCTTATTTTGATCCTCGATTCAATCTCGTGTGGAATCTTCCGCCGGCATATATCCGCAATTATCCTCTTGGTGTGGAACTTGCCGCCGGTGCCGGATGGCATACTAAAATGCCTGTGGCCGCCTATCTCTATCCGGAGAAACTCTATTCGGACTTCGAGCAGCTGAACTACTATCACAATGTCGAAGACTATCGCACCATGAATGTGATGACCTATATTGAGGATATGACCAATTATGCACTTCGTGCGGCCCGAAACTTCAAATGGGAGGTCAGGGCTGATGTCACCTGTCGTGGCAACAGGATTTCGGTTACATATTTCCGCGAGAATATGAAAGACGGATTCCGCAGTTCGGGATTTGTGCATACATATACATATAAGCGATACGATGCCTCCGGTTTTGATCCATATTTCGCTGACAGGGCGCCTGTGATCGAGGACCTGCCTTATCAGACAGAAACATACCTTGCGGTCAGAAGCAAGACCACCAACGGAAGCCGCACACGGAAAGAAGGAATCGAATATACCTTTCAGTCACGCCGTATCCCCCGGATCAACACACGTCTGACAATTTCAGGAGCCTACTTCCGGACGACAAACAGCAACAGCCAGGCACTGTGGTATAAACCCGGCATAGTAGTCAACGGCAAGGAACTTCAGTATGTGGGGCTTTATGACGATCTTGATGGAAACAATTATAGCAGCTTCAATACAAACATCCTGTTTGATACGGATCTTCCGCGGCTTGGTCTGAATTTTTCGGTCGGTTTGCAGAACCTTTGGTTCACCTCCCGTCAGACTTTGCGCCGCGATGGCATTCCCGTGCAGTATATGGATGTAAATGGAGAAATCCATCCTTACACTGACGAATGTTTGTCAGATCCGTATCTCAAACAGCTTGTGAGAAACTTCACCGAGAGCTCTTTTGTCCGGCAGACAGTACCGCCTGAGACAACGGTCAATTTCAAGGCTACAAAGACATTCTGGCAGAAGCGTATCGGTCTGGCGGTCTATGTCAATCGGCTGGTTTATATAGCTCCTGACTATGAACGCTACGGGGTGACTATACGCCGTTATTCATCGCCTTATTTTGGAATGGAGCTTAATCTCAAAATATAGAAAATCAAATCATCAAATAACCAATTATCATGACATTAAACAAATCTCAGATCAAGAATCTGTTTTTAAGTGTTGCTCTCTGTTCGGCAATGGGCGTCAGCGTGGCTTCCTGCTCGGATGATGACTCAATTGTGACCTATCCGGTAGTCATCACACAGACCTATCCGGCAGAACTGCCTTCATCCTATTCGATTGAATCCGGACTTGTGACTTACAAAGAACTCAATACAGGCCGCACATATACCTTTGAGCTTCCTTTGACTGATTCAGATGTGATTCCTGCCGGAACCTATGACATCGACGGCACTATGGAAGTCAGTTATACCAATGAAGAGGGCGTATCTGTAAGCCGCACTCTCCGTGCCATCGCTTCCCAGCAGGTCATCAGCTCCGGCGCTCAGTCTGCCAGTCTGAAATGGTTCTTCTACAATCCGTCAAACACACTCGTTTTCGGTGAGATCTATTTTGCAGGATCTTTGAACGCCGCCGGAACCAACGGACTTTATGATACTTATTTCACCATCTACAACAATACGGATGAGGTGCAGTATGCCGACGGCATTGCAATTGTAGAAAGCAAGCTGCTCAATACTGATGACAACGTGATCATCACAGAGGCCAATCAGCGTGAGAATAATTTTACAGTACATACTGTCTATGTCATCCCCGGCAGTGGCCGTGATGTTGCGATCGCTCCGGGCGAATCAATCAAGATTGTCGATCAGGCAATCGACTGGACTGCTCAGGTTCCGGGTGCTCTCAACCACACCGATGCTGATTTTGAGTGGTATGACGAATCCACTTCGGCTTCTGTCAAGGATACTGACAATCCTGATGTCCCAAATCTTGACAAATGGTATTCCTATTCACCTACAATCTGGATTGCATCCAACCAGTGTAACCGCTCCTACGCACTCGTGCGTTTCCCTGAAGGCATGACTGCCGAGCAGTTCCTCGCCGGTTATGACGGAACTTACAAATATATCAGCAGTGTTACTCAGAAAGAGATGACCGGAACCAAGTGCTATCTTGTCAACTATGACTGGGTCATTGACGGTGTGAATCTCTGTCCGACCGAAAGCTGGATTCAGGGTGCTCTCAGTACTTCGGTAGATGCAAGTTATGCTGCTATTACAGAAAAGAAATCCGACAAAAATCGTTTCGGCAAGAAATTTGTCCGCAAGGTTGCCGGAGTTTCAGCCGGAGGCAATACTATCCTTATGGACACAAATGACTCCGCTAAGGATTTTGAAATAGTTTCAGCAAAATAAGAGGTCGTTGTTTAAAAACAAGAGTAAAAATCTGAGTGGTGTATCTTTTAGATAAATTGTTGTAAATGAGAAAGGAGCATAGCGAGCTATGCGACTGACGAATTTCAACAATTTAGCAAAAGAGACACCAAGGCTCAGGTAACTTAAAAAATTCTCACACATGAAATTATCCAACGCAGAAAATATAATACCGTCGCCTGCGAAAGTTTTGGGCGTCTATGGCTCTTCATTTCAGTTACATAGCTCGCTATGCTCCTTCAATTCAGATCCATATCCACCTCAAAACTTTCGCTCAGATTTTAACTATTGTTATTAAACCTCTAATTAAGAGAGTGTTTAGTTTTAACTGAAATTTAATTTTACAAGTGAGCAAGGAGCAATTTAATCGTTGCGAAGTCAAT
>NZ_JAIDEN010000081.1 GCF_029054785.1 Duncaniella sp. | reverse complement strand
GTAATTTTAAACTATTGAAAGATGAAATTATTGACAGAAGAAAAAACAATACTTTCGCTCAGATTTTAACTATTGTTTTAAAACAACCTCTAAGTCAGGCATATTATTTTTTTGCCGTCAGCAGTTTTTTCAGCTTGGCCGGTGTCAACGTTTCCGGATATTCCGAGAAGTTCAATCTCAATGTACATCCCTCGCGATAACGGCTACATCCAAAGGCAGTGTTCCCTTTAATCAAAGTTCCCTGTTTGCAAAGCGGACATTCGATCTGCTCAAATTTGCGGACGCTTGGTGAGCGAGGCTTACGCGGTTTGCTGCTTTTTGCTTTCTCAGGAGCTGCATCGTCCAGACCTTTTCCTTTAACATCAGTCTCTACCTGGATTTTAGATCTGGAATTATCGCTTAAAACACTGATTACTATTTGATTAATCAATGTTTTAAGTTCGTCAATAAATTCAGTCGCAGAGTATTCGCCTCGCTCAATGCGACGTAACTTATTCTCCCATAAGCCAGTAAGTTTCGCGCTTTTCAGTAACTCCTCATTAATGGTCTCAATCAGGTCAATTCCTGCCTGAGATGCCATTATTGATTTGCGATTGCGATATATGTATTTACGTTTAAACAGGGTCTCTATTATCGCTGCACGGGTTGACGGTCGACCGATTCCATTTTCTTTCATCGCTTCTCGCAGCGTTTCGTCATCGACAGTCTTGCCGGCCGATTCCATAGCCCGCAGAAGAGTTCCCTCAGTGTAATATTTCGGGGGCTGGGTTGTTTTCTGTTGCAGAGCCGGTTCATGAGGACCGCTCTCCCCTACTTTGAATTCCGGCAGAATCCGGTCATCAGATGAATCATCTTTAGGTTCTTCTGTCGGTGTTCCCTCATAAAGTTTACGCCAACCTGCATCTTCTATAACCTTTCCGGTGGCTTTGAATCCCTGTTTGCCGACTGTGGCACTGACTGTGGTGCTCAGGAAACGGCAATCCGGGTAAAATGCAGCGATAAAACGCAGCGCAATCAGATGGTAGAGCTGACGTTCGTTGCCAATCAGTACGGCAGGAGACTGACCGGTCGGAATAATCGCATGGTGGTCGGTAACCTTAGTGTTGTCAAACACCTTCTTGCTCTTGGGCAACTTCGAGGACAGCAAAGGCTCCGTCAATGCCGCATAAGGTGTCATATTTTTCAGGATTCCGGGGACTTTCGGATAGATATCCTCTGAAAGATATGTCGTGTCGACACGTGGATAAGTTGTCACCTTTTTTTCATATAGAGACTGTATCAGTCGAAGTGTCTCATCTGCGGTCCATCCCCATTTCTTATTGCATTCAACCTGAAGAGATGTGAGGTCGAAAAGACGAGGCGGCGCTTCACGCCCCTTTTTCTCCTGAATGTCATTGATGACAAGCGGAAGTTCCTGGATTTCCTGAAGTGTTGCCGTGGCTTCTTCCGGAGAGTGAAAACGACCGGCTGTTGCATTGAATGTCGCACCACGATACAGCGTCTTGAGCTCCCAATAATCCTCCGGCTTGAAATTCTGAATTTCGAAATGGCGCTGAACAATCAGGGCCAATGTCGGTGTCTGAACACGACCGATTGAAAGGACATTGCCAGGAGATGAATATTTCAGGGAATACAAACGTGTCCCATTCATGCCGAGGAGCCAGTCGCCGATAGCGCGTGAGAGTCCCGCATGATATAGGTTGTTGAAATCAGCTTCCGGTTTCAGATGTGCGAATCCTTCGCGGATAGCGTCATCTGTCAGAGAAGAGATCCAAAGACGTTTGACCGGACATTTGATGGATGCTTTCTGCATCACCCATCTCTGGATCAATTCGCCTTCCTGGCCTGCGTCACCGCAGTTTATGACTTCGTCTGCTTCGGCAATAAGATTTTCGATCACACGAAACTGACGTTCAATCCCGCTATCATTAATTACTTTGATCCCGAAGCGAGCTGGTATCATCGGCAACATTCCGAGAGACCATCTTTTCCAGCGGTCTTCATAATCGCCGGGTTCTTTCAGGGTACAGAGATGGCCGAAGGTCCAGGTAACTTTGTAGTTTCCCCCTTCGTAGTATCCTTCCCGGCGAGTATTGGCGCCGAGTATACCGGCTATGTCTTTTGCTACACTTGGTTTCTCAGTAATACAAAGTATCATTTACGGTGTAATGATTTTTTTCTTGACGGTTGTTGTGGTCGGGCCATGTACTGTCATGAAAAGAATCTGCGCCTCATCTGCTGTTTTCAAAACCGGAAAGTCGATCTCAACCAGAATTTTTCCGTCATCTTCCCATTGGAAATAACGTTGGAAATCCACGCCGTCGATATCCGTAGCGGTAACGGCTGATCCGATGCCGGTGAATGTCACTCCATCAATACGGTTAGAGGTATGAGGTTTGCCGATCAGTTTGCCATAGATACGTGTAAGATCCGAGCGGTAGTCAATGCTATCTACTTGGAACGACAGTGTGTTGTCTGAAGCCGACACATAATCTTTGACAACTTTTGCCTCTGTACTAAGGTGCATCGCGGCTATTATTACCGCAGGAATGATCAATCTTTTCATGATGAATGGTAGTGCAAATTTAGTTAGAATTATTGATTCTGACAACCTCTTGGCCGTCCTTACTTTCCTGTCAGATAAGTCTGCAAACAGCTGATAGTCGGGTTGACGGATATTATTTTGCCTTGTGGGTTAATGAGATATGATGCAAATCCACGGTTCAGACGATAATCGGCTGCAAGATTTTTCATTTTTGCATCAGTTATATGAAACTGGGTTGTGATGTCAAGATTATCTTTTCTGACAACTTCCTTGAAAAACTTAGGATCGGTATCTGTATTAACAGACAACAGCGTAAACGGTTTAGTATATGTCTTTGCTCTCAGATAGCGGTCATATTCTCCAGCCGCTATACGGGAAACTGCATTTTCACTGTCCCAGAAATTTACCAATACGTATTTACCGCGCAATTGACTCAATGAGATTTCAACGGAGTCATTGGCGAGTATTTCTATTTCAGGGGCTGCAAATCCTGCATCAGCTTTCATCACACGCTCGGAATATGCGGATATAAGGAGTATTATCGCTGCAAAAAATGCGACGTAGCTAAAGATCTTTTTCATAAGTAACAGTTACTTAAAAAGAGTTTGAATGTCCTTAATAATAAAGACAATTCAAACTCTTAAAAAGTTCTTCGCATTACACCGATTCTGCTCAGAAAGGATAGCCGATGGCCAAGTGGAATGCCAACGATTTTTTGAATGACTCCATATTGTAATAGCCTCGTTTGCCTGTGTCATACGGCGCGTGGATCCCAATTCCAAGATCGCCTCGTACCACTAACATCGAGATGTCAAAACGCAATCCGACTCCGGTTCCGACGGCAAGATCTTTGAAAAACGTCTTGGCCTGCAATTGTCCTCCTGGTCGCGATGGCTCATTTTTCAGTGTCCAGACATTTCCTGCATCCAGAAAAACAGCTCCATGAAGCGGTCCAAGGATCGGAAAACGGTATTCCGTATTGGCAATGAATGTAAAAGTGCCGGTCTGGTCAAAATATCCGTTGACCTGGTCAGCTGGCGCTCTGTAAGAGCCGGGGCCGATTGAACGCACAGTGAAAGCCCTGACGGAATTGGCTCCTCCGCAGTAGAATTGTTCGCTGTAAGGCACCTGCGAAGAATTGCCGTAGGCATGGGCCGCGCCGGAACCAAGGCGGCTGACAAGCCAATGGTTTCCACCCAGGCGTCTGCCATAGACAATCTGGGCATATCCTTTCACGAACTGGGAAAATGGAGTTTTGAAAAGGGTCTTCTCCCCTTTCTTGCCACACAGCTCATAGATTGACCAGAATATATTTCCGGCTTCCTGGATGTTGAACTGGATGTTGAACATGTGGTTCCGGGTCGTGCGGTCATAGACAAAGTTATAGCCCATCTGTGGAATATACTGGCTCTGAAAGCTCAACGCGATTGCCGGATTTGCGTTCATTATCGAATCAAAAACCGGAGTGGTGTGCTGGAGTTTATTGTATGTCAGCTTGAAAAGAGTAAATGTATTGGATATGTATTTCGAAGACTGCCAGTCATAGGATATAGAGGTATTGAACTGGCTGAGCTTGAAATAGTGTGGACGGTTAAGAAGATCCGCACCCAATGAGATCCTTGTCCAGCTCAATTCTCTACGTGTGCGGGGGATGAATCTCGGTGCAAGCAGCCTTGGGAACGCTAAAGTGCCATTCAGCCCGATTTCATAAGAATTGAATACCGAATTGTGTCGTCCAGATCCTGTCTGCCACTCATATGCTCCGGTCAAAGAGACCGTCAGCAACTCACCTCCTCCGAATAGATTCCTGTTGGTCACTCCCAAAGTCAGTCCCGGTCCGAGGTAGGAGTTTGACTTGGATGACACATTAGCCTCAATGGAAGCCTCAAGCGGCTTGTCGTATGTACACTCTATCACAACGTCAAGCAGGTTATCGTTCCTATGGAGCGTATCCGGCATGACATTTATATTGATGTTGTTGAAGATTCCGAGACGAGCCAGTCGGGTCTGAGTGGCATTCATCTGCCTCACAGAGAATGTACGCCCTTCACGGAACGCAATGCAGGATGGGATCAGCCCTTCTCGAAGTCTTGCCGGGAGATAACGTATCAGCGTCCCTTTGGCTGTTTCCAAAGTGTCTGGCGTACCGCCACCTTTATTCCGGTAAATATATGTGGTAATGTCTCCTGTCCGGTAACGCTTGAGAGCCATTGATGGGATATTGTCAGCTATATCAAGTTTCATGGCGATATTGCCGCGGTTGATGGTACTATCCGCAAGATACTGAATATAGTCAGGCCTGAAAAAATAGTATCCTCTGTTACGGACTGCATTGGCAATATCCACCCGAAGCGAAGCCAACGAATCAGTTGAGTAGCGCGATCCGATCTGGAAATATTTTGATCTTTTTGCGACTGAATCAATCAGGTGGTTCAGATGGATTGTATCCGGCAGAAGTATGATCGAGTCGATCATATAGGGCTTGCCGGCTTCAATCTTATATAGGATTGAAGCCTTTTTCTTGTTGCGTTTCTGAACGAGTTCATAGGATGAACTTCCTGAAAAATAGCCATTATTATCAAGGATCTGATCAAGCATGTGGACTCTGACCTCAGGTCTGACATCGCTGACAAGCACAGGCTCGGCAGCGAGCTTGTTATAGATCCAATGTTTCAAGCCTTTGGGCGGATTCGGCCAGTTGTTATAGACCCACAGGCCCAAAGGGAACGGATATCTGACAGATGCCGAACCCAGGAGGGCATTGTTCGGTTTCACCGAAACCGCCTCAGTCAGGGATGAGCGGACATCGGAAGGAAATTTTTTCTCTTCCGAGGATGATATTTCCACTCCTTTGAGTCCGGTGTATAGAATATCATCCTTCCCAAGACGCTTTGTGGTAGAGCAGCCGGAAAGAAGCACTGATACAACCGACAGGCAGATGATTATTTTTTTCAAAGCTTCAGATTTTTAGAAGTGTTATTAATATCAGTCACGTCTGATCCCGAAGAGTTCCCAGAGTGAGTTTAATTTCTTTTTCAGCACAAAACCGACGCCCGTCTGGGTGATTTCACCTTCGAGGATACTTTCATAACCTGTATGGCGGAAAATCTTGATATACATTGAGCCGGACTGGTTAAGCATATACTCAAACGAGATGTCATTTATCAGATTCTGAGAAAAATTCTCGTCGGCATCCGCATCGGTTGAGTAATTGCCTCCGACAACGATCTTGAAGCGATCATTGAAGAATGACTTGCTGACCCGATAGCTATAAGAAGTAGTCGTCGATGTCGATCCGGAATATGTCTTGTCATACTGATCTATTCCGAATGAAATGTCAACGCCACGAATGTTGTTGGCAGCCCATGAATTCAGTTTCGATGTCAGGAAGGAGTAAAGCTGGTTGCCTGACAGATTGGCATTCCCTTTTGTCCCGGCACCGGTGTATACATTGTAAAGCAAGAGATTCATCGCTTGGTTGGCACGCTGTTCTGCCGACATGGATGCGAGTTCATTCTGAACTGTTATGTCATCGTTTGTCGCCAGATCGAATGCCACATTCATATTGTTCAGTGAGTTGGTGACCGACAGAATCACGTCGAAATTGATCAGTCGTGAATTCTGTCCGTCCTGAGTCACGTTGGCTTTCATGACATCCACTGCATGGATATTCAGGTTGGGGTTCATCATATCACCGTTAAACGATATGTAGGATCCTTCCTGGAATTCAAATTGTTTCTCGCTCATGAAAGGCGGTGTATAACGGACAAAGCCACCGTTGATATTGATGCGTCCGGTCATCCGGTCTCCGTTTAGCTCTGACATTGTAAACACGACATCCCCTTCCGGCTGTATCTGTACCCTATTCGATCCGTTGGCCGACAAGTCTACATTTATTGTCGATCCACGGTCAAGATGCAGATCCGCCTCCAGCGCGAGAGCCATTGAATTGACTGTCAGGGAATCGACATTGGTGGCGTTTGTCGTGTCATTGAACTGCACAAAATGAACCATGTCATCATTACTTTGGGATGAAAGAGTTTCCGCTGTTTCCGATACGATATATGTCACATTGGTCTGAGACAACACTCGCAGATCCGCATCAACACGCATAAAATTCATATTCCCTTTTGCGGTTGCATCCACATTTAGAAATGCCTTGCCATAGACATCGGCACCACGCGCTTTCTTGCTATTGACTACCTGGATATTTGACGCTTTGAGACCAAGGTTCAGTCCAAGATTTGTCAGATTGCGGGCATTGACAGTTCCGTTGACGAACAACGGATTATCATTACATCCCTTGATTGCAAAATTATTGAATGTAACAATTCCGCTGTCAACAGGGATTTTCTCTTCAGAGAAACTGAAAGTTGTGCCTAACATCTTTACCTTGACGGTGGTGGTGTCGAAATCAATAAAGCCATTGAACACCGGTTTGCTCATATCGCCTGTAATCTTCATTTCCCCGTTAAGCATACCGTTGACTGTCGCCATCTCTTGTGGAATAAACGGATTGACCACTCTCAAGGGGAATTTTATCATTCTGAAATCCAGCAGGAACGGTGTCCCTGAGGTGGAGTCATTCAGGACGCCTTGTGCAGTGACAGTCTTGACCGAGTCGACCATGAGGCTGACATCTGCCATTAGTTTTCCGCTCTTGGTATTGGCGACATCTACATCAAGATCAAATGTCCCGACACGTTCGCGGCCATAAAACAGATCTTTGAGTCCGACTGATCCCTTTCCGGTCAGTACACTATTGTCATATCTGAAACGCATGTCAGCATTCAGATCACCCTTTACAGGAGGCGCGAATGGGTTGATTGACAGCCAGTCCTGAAGGTGCACCTGGGAAATCTGCAATACGAGATCCTCCTGTACGGCATCAGCTCCATGACTATGCCCGATTGAGTCAATACCTGAAGGCACTTCCGTAAACAGTTTTATGAAACTTTTATCTCCTGTCAGCTCAAGATTCGCATCAAGGTGTTTGTTCGCGAGATTAAAGCTGATATAGTTATCTTTGTTCAGAGTCCAGGGCTTGTAAGCGATAGTCGGTTTCAACGGAGCAAACCTGACGCTCACAACACTGTCTTCGATCATGGCTGACAGGCCGATATTGAAACCTTTTTCACCTTTGATATTTTTCTGGTTCATGTAGGCTGTCAGGCGGTTGACCCCGGCAAAGCCGTTGAGTGTGACATGGGCAAAATCATCAAATGTGCCCGGCTGGTTATTTACTGACGCACGATAAATCAGATAGTCGCCGTGCTGTATCGCATTCAGCGAAACAGAGTCAAGTTTTGTGCTTCCGGTCATAAGTCCGGTTACAAAAGCACTGAATGAAAGGACACTGTCATTGTGCACTCCGGCTGTAAGCCGACTGAACTGCATCTTGGCACTTTCACTGAGATAAGATGATGCAACATTGTCTTTCCCCATGTCGAGTATCATATCAAGACGAGGGAAGGCAGAATGCAAGTTGTTGACGTTTATGCGCATACTGTCAAGCTGCTGCGAGACTTCAGTCATGCCGGCATTCAGCTCATTGATAAATGTGAACAACGAGACAGAAGAATTAAGGCCGAGATTCATATCCCCGTTGACCAGAGTCGCATCAAGAAGTGAGTCGGATGAATTAAGATTCAGAGATATCGGTTTGGGCGAGACAATATCAACACCCGGCAAATTCCATGTCAGTTGTGAAATATCAGCTGTCGCATTGATGGCTTGTGTGTTCAGATTGAAATAGCCTTTGGAATTCAGATCAAGAGATCCACGGTTAATGGAATCCGAGAAGCCAAGAGCCATCAGGTTAAGGTTCCTGACATCAGAATTCAAATCCCAACGCACGGTGTCACCGTCAAGGCGAGCGTCAAAACGGACTGTCGCATCGGCATTGAAATTGGAGCTGACAAGAGTTCCGGTCGCATCACCGTCATGAAGCGAAGCGTCAAGGGCGATATCCTTATATACTGATTTGTTGTATTCGATTTTGCGGATTTTCACATTAGCATCAACATATGAGGATTTGCTCATCGGATTATAGCCTTTACCTTCGGCTGTAAAAGAACCTGTAACTTTTCCTATGCCCAGCTCCGGCATAAAAGCATCAACCGGAAAGTCTGCTATATCCAAAGTTGCATCGTAGCTCTCGGCCCGGCCATTCCAATTGCCGTTGCCGGCAAGACGTCCGTCTCCGGTGGTGAGATCAATATCGCCCGACACAAGCCCCGGATGATAGTTGACGGTGCCGCTTATTCCGAGCGCCGGAATTTTCTTTATCGGCAGAAATGCAAATTGCCGGTCTGTGATTGTTGAAAGATTACCCTCAATCGAAAGCTCTCCTCCGATTTTATCGGGATTGAATGGATTTTCCACCTCTCCTTCAAGTGATACATGCGCCAGCGGATTCATACGCAAATCCAGAGTGTACACATTCAGGATGCTTGCAGTCCCATCAATGTCTGCTGAAACAGACAGCGGAGCCAAGGGGCGTAAAGTACTGCGGAGGCCGGGCATGACCTGAGCTATTTCGTGGGGATCAATTCTTCCGGAGGCTTTAAGCTGGAGAGGAAGGTTACTGTCTGTCGTGAGATCGCCCATTCCCATCTCGGCATCAAATTTAAGCGATGACTTCAAGGTCTCGATTGAGAATCCTGATGCAGCCATTTTGGTCTGATCCATTGTGAAAAGGCCGTCGGCATATATCTGCAAATTGCAGAAATCATCAACTTCAAATTTTTTCAGCGGAACTCGGATATCCGTTCCCCGGTTGTAAAATGAATCAATCTCAATTGAGACACCGGCCACATTTATATATGAAGGAGAAAATCCGGCAACAGGTTCAGCGCCTTTTTGGGCATAAAGGCCATTTTGGGCTGTAAGACTTATTGCATCAGCCGAAATTGTCCACAACTCTCCGGTGGTTGATTCATCATCAGAAATGGAGTCGGTGTGAACCTGATCGGATGCTGTTGCCAACGGATAGATATACGAAGCTGAAGCGCCGTCAATTTTAAGACTGTGTCCGTGGATGTTTTTAAGTCCCATGTCGACAATGGCATCCGAAAGGGTAATCAAATCCGCATCACAACCGAGTGAGTCAATTATCGGCTGCATTTCCATTGTATAGCTCAGATCATGGATGCTTATCCTGCCGGCTTTTATAGTCATCGGTTTTGACGATGCTGTATCCTGAGGAGTGGCTGTTGAGTCGGAAAGAATCCGCAGTCTGACTCTGACACCATCGATGTCGGCTTCAGACAATCCGATATTTCCGTTTTTCAGATCAATATCAGTGTCATTGATGTCGATTTTGCGGATATTTGCCCGCAGCCACATGAGAGAATCCTGATTTCCCATCTGGTAGAAGCTGTGTTCAAGCGAAGCACCACCGACTTCTATCTGTCCTTTGAAAAGAGGGCGAAGTCTGACATCCACCGCAATCAGACCTGAAGTCAGCATTGTATCGCCATTAGCTTGTACAACAGTAGCATTTTCGGCTTTAAGGCGCAGAGGAAAACCGAGCCGGAGTTTTCCGATCTCGACTTTCATCCCTGTCGATTTCGACACTTGTTCAGTCGCTATCTTGACTGCAAAATCCTGAACGAAGGGCACATAAAGCAGAACAGGTATAAGCATCAGCAGGATCACAATGCCTAAAACCGTCCATAGAAATGCTCTAAGGAGCTTTTTACCAATCGTATGACTCAAGGCGCACTAAAATTAAAATGTTAAACAATTCACTATATAAACTGCAAAAGTACGACAATTGTTTTAAAAATTCTTTGAAAAGTTAAAACCCTGGCAGGCTGAAAATGCTGACTTATGGAAAGTGTTCCGCCTCAAAAATTGCGTTGTAAATTAATTTTGACTATTTTTGCAGAAATTATACGAAAAATGAAAAATCTCATATTACGCGCAATAACCGGGGCGATTTATGTCGTTCTAATCTGTTTTTCTGTACTGTCAGGCGGGTTGAGTTACATTGTGTTTTTTGCTCTTATCACGCTTGTGGCTTTACAGGAATTCTACAACCTATGCAACTCATCAAACGGAGGGGAAAATATAACGACACTTGTAATTGATGTTGCCGGAGGACTTGTCCTCTGCATCGGATTGGGATGCGTCAATCTCAAATTACTTTCTCCATTTACAACCGCTGTGCTCGGCGGCACATTTTTCACGGTCTATCTTCTGTATCTGATTGTCCGGCTTGTCGTGCAATTGTACAGTAACGAGAATTCCCCCCTGACAAATCTTGCCTACTCCTATATGGGGCAGATGTATGTGGCTCTTCCTTTGGGCATAATGTCGATGTTCTACACTTTCCCGGATGGAAAATTTCTGTTGTTGGCTATGTTTGTAATGATATGGCTTAACGATACAGGCGCATTTTGTGTAGGATCACTGATCGGGAAGCACAAATTGTTTCCTCGGATTTCGCCTAAAAAATCATGGGAAGGATTTATCGGCGGCGTGGTATTTTCAATCGCATCTGCATTTGTCTTCAAATTTGGTTTTCCTCAATATTTCGAATCCATATCGTTGCTTGGTTTGTGTGGTCTTGGAGCCGTTGTCGGAGCCTTTGCCACATGGGGTGATCTGGCCGAGTCGCTCATCAAACGCACATTAGGTGTAAAAGACTCCGGCAACATTCTTCCCGGCCACGGCGGAATTCTCGACCGCATTGATTCTCTGCTTCTTGTAGTTCCTGCAAGCGTTCTGTATCTGACAGCAATTATCCTCTATGGATATTGAATCAGGCCCTTCTTCCTGACTTGATCATACATTTATATTTTTTATAATTCATACTTACACTTTAATTATCAGAACATGAAAAAACTTCTATGCCTTTCGGTATTAGGCATGGCTTTCATGTCTTCCTGCAATTCCGGCAAGGAGACAGTTGCTGTTGCCGACACAAATGATGATGTTATTCTTCACGCCTGGTCCTGGTCATTCGACACTATCGCTGCGAATATGAAGGACATTGCCGCAGCCGGTTACACCTATGTTCAGACTTCTCCCGCCAACACTTGTTATGTCGGAGAAAACGGAGGGATGGCCCTTTTTTCCGCTGAAGGTGATTCCGTAAGGGGCAAATGGTATTATTATTATCAACCCACTGATTGGAAGATCGGCAACTATCTGCTTGGCAACAGAGATCAGTTCAAGGCCATGATGGACAGCGCTGAAAAATACAATGTCAAAGTGATTGTAGACGTGCTTCCAAATCATACCGCCGTCGATCATACTGCTGTATTACCCGATCTTGACAATGCAGTGGGTGGTCATGACAAACTGTTTCACGCAAATGGGCTTACACCTATCCAAGACTACAATGATCGCTATGAATGCACAACCGGCATGATGGGCGGTCTGCCTGACGTAAATACCGAGAATCCTGATTTCCAGCATTACTATATGACCTATGTCAATGACCTGCTTAGTTTGGGCGTCAAAGGCTTCCGCTATGATACGGCCAAGCATATAGGTTTACCATCAGATCCACTGGATTCACTCGCTACACGCAATAATTTCTGGGACGTAGCAACCGGACGTGAAAGCGTCAAAGGCCTGAGCCTTGCCGTTCCGGCAGACTCATTGTTCATCTATGGCGAAGTGCTTCAGGACAAGAATGTCAAAGAAGAAGAATATGCAGAGTATATGGGTCTGACCGCAAGCGCCTATGGCCATGCACTGCGCACAGTTCTGGATAAAGCTGATTTCGCAGCAGATTCACTCCTTTCATGGCACCACCCTGTTGACGGCAAAAAACTTGTCACATGGGTTGAGTCACATGACACTTACGCAAACGAACACGAATCAGCAGGCCTGACTGACGATCAGATCCGAATGGGTTGGGTTTTCCTGACAGCACGTCAGAATGGCACACCTCTGTTTTTCAGCCGTCCTGCCGGAAGTACCCGTGAGAATTATTGGGGTAATAACCGGGTAGGAGCCCGCGGCAATGATGAGTTCAAGCATCCGGAAGTAGTAGCCGTAAACCGATTCCGCAAAGAGATGAGCGGTGAACCGGAAAAAATATCAGCTACTGACAACGGTGCTGTCATTGAAGTATGCCGCGGTACAGCCGGAGTCGCGTTGATCAATATTTCGGGCAGTGAACAGGCAATCGAAGCATTGGCAACCACTTTGCCTGACGGTAATTATACCGACAGAGTCCACAATTCGACCTTCACGGTCAAATCCGGTAAGATCGAAGGCTCATTGGCTCCATACA
>NZ_JAIDEN010000080.1:5300-17347 GCF_029054785.1 Duncaniella sp. | reverse complement strand
CTCCGCGCAGGTATCAACGCCGGCATCGACATCGACGCCTTCGCACCCCGTCTGTCGTTCTTCTGGGCGATCGGCATGAACTACTTCATGGAAGTAGCCAAGATGCGTGCAGCCCGTCTGCTCTGGGCCAAGATCGTCAAGCAGTTCAACCCGAAGAACCCCAAATCGCTCGCACTGCGCACCCACTCGCAGACTTCAGGCTGGTCGCTCACCGAACAGGACCCCTTCAACAACGTAGGCCGCACATGTATCGAAGCAATGGGAGCCGCTCTCGGCCACACCCAGTCGCTCCACACCAACGCGCTTGACGAAGCGATCGCTCTCCCGACCGATTTCTCTGCACGTATCGCACGTAACACCCAGATCTATATCCAGGAAGAGACCCTCGTCACCAAGCAGATCGACCCGTGGGGCGGCAGCTATTATGTAGAAGCCCTCACCAACGAGATCGCACACCGCGCATGGGAACACATCCAGGAAATCGAAAAGCTCGGCGGTATGGCCAAGGCAATCGAGTCAGGTCTGCCCAAGATGCGCATCGAGGAGGCTTCGGCCCGCACTCAGGCCCGCATCGACTCAGGCCGTCAGACAATCGTCGGTATCAACAAATATCGTCTTGACCACGAAGATCCGATCGACATCCTTGAAATCGACAACACAGAAGTGCGCAAAGACCAGGTTGCACGTCTTGTCGACCTTAAGGGTCACCGCGACGAAGAGGCAGTCAAGAAAGCCCTCGCCGCCATCACCGAATGTGTCCGCACCAAGGAAGGCAACCTCCTCGACCTCGCTGTCAAGGCTGCCGGTCTGCGCGCCACTCTCGGCGAGATTTCCGATGCCTGCGAAGATGTAGTAGGCCGTTATAAAGCAGTAATCAGAACTATTTCAGGCGTGTACTCATCAGAAACCAAGGCTGACCCTGATTTCGTCAAGGCTCAGCAGATGTGCGAAGAATTCGCCAAGCGCGAAGGTCGTCAACCCCGTATCATGATCGCCAAGATGGGCCAGGACGGCCACGACCGCGGCGCAAAGGTTGTAGCCACAGGCTATGCCGACTGCGGATTCGACGTCGACATGGGTCCACTGTTCCAGACTCCCGCCGAAGCAGCCCGTCAGGCTGTCGAGAACGACGTCCACATCCTCGGCGTCTCTTCACTTGCCGCAGGCCACAAGACCCTGATCCCGCAGGTGATCGAAGAGCTTAAGAAACTCGGCCGTGAGGACATCATGGTGACTGCCGGCGGTGTGATCCCCGCTCAGGACTACGACTTCCTCTACAAGGCAGGTGTGGCCGCCATCTTCGGCCCCGGCACCCGCATTCCGGTTTCAGCAATCAAGATGCTCGAACTCCTCGAAGGAGAGGAATAAAAGACAGAATACCCCCACGCCATCGTAAGATGGCCCAGTAGGGACGCTTTTTAAAGCGTCCGCGTCCTGACGGATTGAACCTCAGGCAATTGCGGACGCTTTAAAAAGCGTCCCTACTGCAATAACCAATTGCATATCAAATGGATAATTTTACCTTTTGCACCCCTACGCGCTATCTCTTCGGCCGTGGGGTAGAGAATGAGTCCGGAAAGCTCTGCAAGACTGCCGGCTGGAAGAAAGTAATGATAGTCTACGGCGGAGGTTCCGCAGTCCGTAGCGGCCTGCTTGACCGTGTCGGCCGCTCTCTTGCGGCTGAGGAGATTGTCTCTGTCAGACTTGGCGGAGTCAAACCGAATCCGACCGACGATCTTGTCTACGAAGGGATCCGTCTCTGCCGCGAAGAGGCTGTCGACGCCCTTTTAGCCGTAGGCGGCGGATCGGTGATCGACACTGCTAAGGCTATTGCCTGCGGAGTGCCATACGCCGGCGACTTCTGGGACTTCTTTGCCGGAAAGGCCGTTGTAGAGACCGCATTGCCTATCGGCGTAGTGCTCACGATCCCCGCCGCCGGGAGCGAGGGGAGCGGTAACTCGGTCATCACACGCCTCGACGGCCTGCACAAACTTTCACTCCGCACCGAGACCGCTCTGCGCCCGAAATTCGCCTGTCTGAATCCCGAACTGACCTTTACGCTTCCGCCATATCAGACAGCAAGCGGAATCGCCGACATGATGGTCCACATCATGGAACGTTATTTCTCGCCGACTGAAGAGGTCGAAGTCACAGACCGCCTTGCCGAGGGGCTGCTCAAAGCCATAATCGCCGAGGCTCCGAAAGTGATGGCCACGCCAGACGACTATGACGCCCGTGCCAACATAATGTGGAGCGGAACTCTCGCCCACAACGGCATCTGCGGATGCGGCCGCCGCGAAGACTGGGCCTCTCACTTCATGGAGCATGAACTGAGCGCGGTCTACGGAGTGACCCACGGGGCCGGACTTGCCGTGATCGTCCCCGCGTGGATGAGTTTTGTCGCCGGACAGAAGCCAGCGAAAGTAGCTCAGTTCGGACGGCGCGTATTCGACGTACAGGCCTCTGACGACGTCGAGGCCGCACGTGAGGCCGTCAGCTCACTGCGTGGATTTTTCCGTTCGATCGGCCTCCCGGTCACCATGAAAGAACTTGGCATAGATGCGCCCGACATAAATCTGTTGGTCAGAAAACTTCATGAAAACAAGGGGCCGGTGGTCGGAGCCTACATTGCCCTCGGTCCGGCTGAAACAGAGTCGATCTATCGTCTTGCGGTTCAGTGATGGGCGGAGAGGCATACAAATCACCGTTTTTGATGTGAAAATTACGGAGAATGGCAGATTTTTTTTGATTATGGACGAAAAATCCCTTATCTTTGCATATTGAGACAGAACGCCTTAAATTGAAAAATCTTAAAATTCTATACCTTATTACAATAATTTTACCTTACAACATGAAAAGATTTGCAATATGCACTCTTGTTGCATTGCTTTGTTCAATGGTCGGCCATGCAGTCGAAACCATAGACAAGCTTGAAGCATTTCCTGGAGCTGAAGGCTATGGACGCTATACGACAGGAGGTCGCGGTGGAAAAGTACTTAAAGTCACAAAACTGACTGATGACGGCTCTGAAGGAACTCTCCGTTGGGCCTGCAATCAGGCCGGCGCAAGAACAATTGTTTTTGACGTTTCCGGAAATATCCATCTGGAGAGTCCGCTTGATCTTAAAAATGACAATGTGACTATTGCGGGCCAGACAGCGCCCGGTGATGGAATCTGCATTGCCGACTATCCGTTTTCAATAAAAGCAAACAATGTGATCATCCGTTACGTCCGTTTCCGTCTTGGCAACAAGAATGTGACTAAGGATGGCGCTGACGGCTGGGACGGTCTTGGTGCTCTTGATCAGCGTGACATTATCGTGGACCACTGCTCTGTGAGCTGGAGTATCGATGAGTGTCTGTCGTTCAGCGGAACTCACAACACGACTGTCCAGTGGTGTATCGTCTCTCAGAGTCTTGTAAACTCCGGACATACAAAGGGCAATCACGGTTATGGCGGCAACTGGGGAGGCGAATACGGTTCCTATCACCATAATCTCCTCGCGCACCACACTTCGCGCGCACCTCGCCTCGGCCCGCGTCCGACAACTCAGCTCAATGAAGTGATGGATATGCGTAATAATGTCATGTTCAACTATTCAGGTGAAAGCTGCTATGGCGGTGAAGGCATGAACGTGAACATTGTCAACAATTATTATAAGCCGGGACCCGGAAATAAGTATGTCAATGGTTCCAACAATAAGAAATACCGTATTGCTGGTGTCGGAATCCGTACTGTGGACTACGTTGTAGACAAGGGCAAGACTGCTGCGGCTTACAATGCTGTGATGGGAACATCTTATTCAAGCAGCAGTGTGTCAGGTTATTTCAGAAATGGCAAACCGGGTGTGACCATTGCCGGAAAATATTACGAAATAGCTGATGACAACACTATCACAGCTGACGGCAAGACAATTACTGTTGTCTGGAATGCCTACAAACCGGCTCTGCACAAAGTCGGCACATATTATGTGGACGGCAATAACAACTACAAATTCCCTGAGGTCGCAAATGACAACTGGGGCCTTGGAATGTATAATCAGATCGATTGGAACAAATGGGACGGTCTTGCATCGACTCAGTCTCTTCAGAACAATCTCAAAGAGGATCTGAAACTCGAACGTCCGATTGATTTTGTCTACACGACAACCCATAGCGCAAATGACGCTTATGCAAAAGTCATCGCTTATGCCGGCGCTTCGCTTAAGCGTGACGCTCTCGATGCGATGATTGTCGATGAGGCTGTTGAAAATAAGGCTGCGTCGACCGGTTCAGGTCTTGACGACGGCTTTATCAATACTCCGGATGACATCAGATATCCTGACGGAACAGAACTTGAAGAAAATCTTCCCAAACTTGTAAACGGAACTTCTAAGGTTGATACCGACGGCGATGGCATACCTGACGAATGGGAACTTGAAAACGGGCTTGATCCAAACGATCCGAAGGATGGCGCCAAGGCATCGGCATCGGGGTTTACAAATCTGGAACTCTATCTGAACTCTCTGGTTGAGCATATAACCGCAGCGCAGAATGAAGCCGGAAAAATGCTCAATGGCGATCTGACTTTCGCTGACGATGCTGTCGAGCTCCCTAAATACGAAGCTCCTGTTGTCGAGACATTCGAATATGAGATCTCGAAAGCGACCAGTCAGATGGAGGGAGGTGCTCCTCTGCCGTTCTTGTTTAATGATGGAATTTCGGTGACTTGTACGGATGCCAGCCGCAAATATTCAAACGGATCGAAATCGACAGCCGATTATGTGAAATTCGGTTCCGGAGCCAACAGAACATGGACAATCAAGCTGCCGGAAGGTAAAGTTGCCACTGAAATAACAATTACAGGCTGGGCCAACAATGACAATAACGTGTCCTATGTCGCATCGGTTAACAACGATAAGTTCGGTTCTTCGGACTATGTTCTGCCGCTCAGAAACATAAACGATGCCGCTACACACACAATCAAGGTGTCTGAACCGTCAAATGCAGTGAATGTGATGTTCGGCGGATCGGAAGTCGTGATCCAGATGAGAATCAAGGCCGCGACTGCCGGTGAATCAGGCATCGAGGACATTGTAATTGATCCGGCTAAGCCTGAAGGCAACGGCAAGATCTACAATATCATGGGTGTCGAAGTCAAGGAGCCGCTTCTCCCCGGCATCTATATCCGTGACGGCAAGAAATTCCTGGTCAAGTAATTGACGGAATATAATTATAATCATATAGAAAATATGATTGAAATGTAGGGACGCTTTTCAAAGCGTCCCTACATTCTGTGATAAAACAATGAATGAATTTTTTATTCTGAAATCATGATGAAAGGGATGCAGATACTGACAGCCGGACTGTTGCTGGCTTCAGGTGTTGTCATGGCGGCTCCGCCTGACGGGTTTCCAAGGTCCATGCAGGACCGTCCGCATAAGGAGAAAAAAGAAATTGTTCCGTCACAGTGGGTGAGGCCCGCAGTGGCGGCTTTTCCCGGTGCCGAAGGGTTCGGAATGTGGACCACCGGCGGACGTGGTGGCAAGGTCTATCATGTCACCACTCTTGAGGATTCGGATCAGCCGGGTTCGTTCCGCTATGCCTGCAATCAGAGCGGGCCGCGGACAATCGTCTTTGATGTCGACGGGACTATTTTTCTGAAATCGCCTCTGAGACTGGAAAATCCGGATGTGACGATTGCGGGGCAGACCGCGCCGGGCGACGGTGTCTGCATTGCCGACTATCCGTTTCTGATTCAGGCCGACAATGTGATTGTCCGCTTCATGCGTTTCCGGCTCGGTGACCGGGAGGTGGCTCATCATGAAGGTGACGGCCTCGGCGGCAGCGGACACCGCAATGTGATGGTGGACCACTGTTCGGTCAGCTGGAGCATCGACGAGTGTATCTCAGTCTACGGAATGACTGATTTCACCGTTCAGTGGTGCATCGCCTCCCACAGTCTTCACAACAGCGGTCATAAGAAAGGTGCGCACGGCTATGGAGGCAACTGGGGCGGCAGCGGTGCAAGCTATCACCACAATCTTGTGGCCAACCACACCTCGCGCACTCCGCGTCTCGGTCCGAGCCCACACACCCAGACCGATGAACGCATGGACCTGCGCAACAATGTGATCTACAACTACGGATCAAACGGTTGCTACGGAGGCGAGGGGATGACGGTGAATATCGTAAACAATTATTTCAAGCCGGGCAAGACACCCAATAAAATGCCTGAGCGTATTGCCGGACCCGGTATCCGGACAGTGCAGTATTGTCTCAACGGACACGGTCTGGCCGGTGAATATAATGAACGCTTCTCGACAGCCCTGACCCGCGACGATGTGAAAGGGCTGAGAAAGGGCGGTCCGTCGAAAGGTGTGAACCGTGTCAGCATCGGTGGACGCACGTTTGATATCGACATGACTGACAACAGCGTCGATGTCGACGGCGAGCGGCTGAGTGTCGGTTGGAACGTGTGGCGTCCCATGCTCCACAAATGGGGCCGCTTCTATGTAAGCGGAAACCAGAACAGCGCAATCGCTGCCGTGGGGGCCGACAACTGGGGTCGCGGAGTCATGCGCCAGATCAATCCCGATAACTGTGACGGTTACTGGGACAAGAAGATCGCTGATGAAATCCGTCTTAAGCGACCGATGGACTTCGAGACGGTCACAACCCACAGTGCGCGTGAGGCATACGAACGTGTGCTTGACTGTGCCGGTGCGTCGCTTCGGAGGGATGCCTATGACGAACTTGTCATCCGTGACGTGCGTGACGGCAGCGCGACTTTTGGCGACAAGGGTATTATCGACAGCCAGAACGACATCGTCTATGCCGACGGTTCGCGCGGATGGCCTGTGCTGGAAAGCGCGCAGGCTCCTGCCGATTCTGACGGCGACGGAATGCCTGACGAGTGGGAAAAGGCCAACGGTCTCAATCCGGAAGATGCTTCTGACGGTGCCCGCATGACCAAATCTGGTTATACAAATCTGGAAGTCTACATGAATTCGCTTGTAGAAGATGTGATGAAAGCCGGACTGGCCGGCGGAACACCTCAAGAGCAGATCCGCGCAAGCTCGGCAACTGAATTCGGACGCAAGTTCGAAGAGAAGACTCTGCGTGTCGACTATCTCTTCACCGCTACGCCGGAAGGAGCCCGCGGTGTTTCCCTTGCCTCACAGTCGTGCATGGACGGATGGGCAGGCAGACGTCACCGGATGTCAGAACTCCCTCTGACCGGCAACGGGATTGTGACTGTTGTTTCCGAGGCTGACGGCGACACTCTTTACCGGACATCGTTCTCATCGCTCTATCATGAGTGGCTGACAACGGACGAGGCATCTGCCGTGGCAAAGGCTTTTGAACATACCGTATTGCTCCCTTATCCCTCTGCGCCTGCACGGATCAGCATAGAACTGCTTGACAACCGCCATCGGCCTATGGCTTCGATGGAACACCGTTTTGATCCGAAAGACATCCTGATTTCAAGGAAAGGGCATGGACGGGTGCCGGAGTACCGCTATATCCATCGCGGAGGCGATCCGAAGACAGCAATTGATGTTGCCATCCTTGCCGAGGGCTACACAAAGGCTGAGATGGACAGCTTCTATCGTCATGCCCGTGTGGCTGTCGATGCAATCCTGTCTTATGAACCGTTCAGATCGCGGGCCGACAAGTTCAACTTTGTCGCCGTAGGCACTCCGTCGGATGATTCGGGTGTCAGTGTGCCGCGCTTCGGCGACTGGAAATCGACGGCATTTTCCTCGCATTTCAGCACATTCTATTCCGACCGCTATCTCACGAGTCTGCATGTCAAGGACATAAACGACGCATTGGCCGGAATCCCCTATGAACATATCATCATACTTGCCAACACTCCCGAATATGGCGGCGGAGGCATCTACAACAGCTATACGCTGACAAGCTCGCTTCACAAAAGTTTCCGCCCGGTGGTGGTCCATGAGTTCGGTCACAGTTTCGGAGGACTTGCCGACGAGTATTTCTATGACGCCGAGCCGAATGAAGACGCCTATCCGACTGACGTCGAGCCTTGGGAGCCGAACATCACAACTCTGGTTGATTTCGACAGCAAATGGAAGGAAATCCTGCCCGAAGGAGTTCCGCAGCCGACACCGGTCAGCGAGGCTTCCAGATGGCCGGTAGGAGTCTATGAGGGCGGGGGCTACGTGGCTCGCGGAGTCTATCGTCCCGCCGACAACTGCCGTATGCGCACAAACACGGCTCCTGAATTCTGTCCGGCCTGTCAGCGGGCTCTCGCCAGACTGATTGATTTCTATGCTGAATGAAAACAGCCGGTATTTCTGGTGCAGAAGATTTCCGGAAAAGCGGTGCTGACCGCTGGACTTCCTGTTGGAATCTTACCGGAACTCAGCGGCAGAACCATACATAAATCTTCTGGCCGTGCATTCATAATTATAAATGGCTGAAAAGTTTTGATAAATAAATTAAAATCCTTACCTTTGCACCGCCATTACGAATCTACGCGCCCTACCAGCGCATAAGATAACTTCTGACAACAAAAAAATCACAATAATAAAATGAAAGCAGATCTCCATCCTTCCAACTACCGCGAAGTAGTATTCAAGGACATGTCGAACGATGAAATCTTCATCACCCGCTCCACTGTCGCCTCTAAGGAAACCATCGAAGTTGACGGCGTGACCTATCCTCTGGTCAAGCTTGAAATCACCAGCTCGTCACACCCCTTCTTCACCGGTAAGCAGAAGCTCGTCGATACTGCCGGTCGCGTGGACAAGTTCATGAGCCGCTACGGCAACCGCAAGAAGAAATAATCCAAAATTCTTCAACGGAACAAAGAATCATCCGGCGTCAAGCAACACTTGTTTGCATGACGCCGGAGTTTTTTATGTCTTTTTATCTCCGGTTGGTTGAAATTTTGATCTCACCCTCAAGGCTTATCGAAGAATTTGACGTATCTTTGTAGATGTTTTTAGCTATAAAATCATGAAATTCCGTAGACTGACCATATCCGCTCTCACCGCCATCGCCGTGGCGACCGGCCTGTCGGCTGATGCAGCCGTGAAAGACCTGCCTGTCAAAGTTATAAACGGCCATTCCTATCATTACTACACGGTAGAGAGCAAGGAAACAATCTATTCTCTCTGCCATAAGTTCGGCATCAGCAAGGATGAGCTTGTGAAGTTTAACCCATCGGTTGCCGACGGATTGAAAGCCGGCACCATGTTGTTTTTCCCGGTTGAGGAAAATGAGATCCTGACACCGGACAATGCCGGACGTCATGGCGTCAGCCTGGTCAGTCACACTGTTGCCAAGGGTGAGACAATCTATGGGATTGCAAAGCGCTACGGACTCACAACCGATGTGCTGATCGAACAGAATCCGATTGTGCGTGAGGGCCTCAAGGCCGGTCAGACGCTTCATCTGACAGTTCCGGTCAAAGCCTGTGACGAGCAGTCGGCGAGCACCGGATGCGGAGTTACGGTTGCGTCTCAGTCACAGGGAACCGAAAACCGTGTGGCGCCCTCCGGTTACATAGTAAAGAAGAAAGAGACATTCTATTCGATCGCCAATGCCCACGGGATTACAGTTGAACAGCTTGAGGCTGCAAATCCGGGTATAACTGTGCTTAAGGAAGGACAGGTGCTGAGTATCCCGGCTTCGCAGAGTGCATTGGCCGATGCTTCTCAGCCTGCGTCTCCGTCGATTCCGGTAGGGGCTGACGGGACAGTGAGTGTCGATGATTTCGCACGTGCGTCGGGAGTTGATCCTAATGCAAAAGAGGAACTTTCGGTAGCTCTTGTGCTGCCTTTCATGCTCAATGAAGAGACTCCCTCCAAGAGCGCACAGAGATATACGGAATTTTACAAGGGATTTCTGATCGCTGTTGACAGTCTGAGAAACAACGGTGTGCCTGTGAGAGTTACGGCCTATGATTCGGAAGGATCCACCTCAAAGGTGCGTCATCTGACATCTGACAGCACTCTGCGGACCCATCGGATGATCATAGCTCCCGATGCAGCCGACCAACTGGCTATACTTGGCGATTTCGGGCGCGAGCATGGCATAAAGGTGTTCAACGGCTTTATAGTCCGCGATGAATCATATCAGACCAATCCTGCGGTCATGCAGGGTACAATACCCTCTCAGCAGATGATCGACAAGGCTGCCGAGGCAATTGCCGGACGCCTGTCTTATTCGACTCCGGTGTTCGTGTCTTTGGCTGACGGCGCCAATGCCGACAAGGCGGATTTCATCACCGCTCTCAAACGGCGCCTGGAGTCAAAGGGTGTCAAGTGGCTGACTGTTTCGGCGGATTCAAAACTCGCTGCATCGGATCTGAAGACACTGAAAACTGACGGCAACTATACGTTTATACCGCTTTCAGCACGCCAGAGCGATCTCAACCGCATCATGCCGGCAATTATAGAATGGCGTGACGAGACCGGTTTGCCCGGAGTCAAGATGGTCGGTTATCCTGAGTGGATCACTTTCCGCGGAGAGACTTTGCAGAACATGCATAAGCTGAACACGACGGTGTATTCGCGCTTCTTTGTCGACGACGACAATATACGTACCAGAAGGCTTGAAGACCGCTTCAAAGGATGGTATGGAGCCGGGATGGAGAATGCCGTGCCCCGTCAGGGTCTGCTCGGTTTCGATACCGGAATGTTTGTGCTGGACTATCTGAAGAATCCGGTGGCAAGATATGACGGCGTGCAGAACGGCTATTCGTTCCTGACACCGGAAGGTGCGGAGGGCCAGTGCAACAATGTGCTTTATCTGATCAACTTCCGCTCAGGAGGACAAATAGAAAAAATCAATCTCTGATGGCTGCTAACAGATTTGTCGGAAAGGGCTGCATCGCTCTGCTTTTTGCTTTGGTCCTGCTGTTGCCCTTCGGAGTCAGCGCCCAAAGAGAATATTCGCCGAATTTTTCAATAGGCGGTAAGGCGGGCGCTACTCTCTCTCGTGTGTCTTTCAGTCCGGAGGTCCATCAGAAATTCACTCAGGGGCTGACGATGGGTGTCGCGTGCCGTTATACTGAGGAGAAGATTTTCGGCCTGATCGGAGAGATCAACATCACGCAGCGCGGATGGGCCGAGGATTTTGCGAGAGACGAGGCCCCGGAATTTCAGTATGAACGAACGTTGACCTATGTCTCGATCCCGGTGCTGACCCATATTTATTTCGGATCGCAGAAATTCCGAGGATTCATAAATCTCGGACCTGAGGTTGGCTTTATGATCGGGAATTCGATTGACGCGAATTTCGATTATAACAATCATGAGAATATACCTGAACTTCATAAGAAATATCGAAACAATGCGCAGCTGTCAATGGCGATAGACCGCAAATTTGACTACGGTATTGCCGGTGGTGCGGGTATCGAGCTGCTGGTCAAGCGCAAGCATTCGATCATGCTTGAAGGACGATATTATTTCGGACTCGGCAACATCTTCAAGGATTCGAAGCGTGATTTTTTTGCTGCCTCGCGCAACAATTCGATCGAGATTTCGCTGAAATACATGATCCGCGTGAAGTGATGAACGGAATACGATAAAAGCAAAGATGCAGTCCGGAACAGATGGCTGCTGAAAGAAATGATCAACGGTTCCTGCCACTCGATGGAGTGCGGCAGGAACCGTTTTTTTCTGTTGAGAGACTGGCTATTGATTTGTGGAGACGGTCAGTCTTCGGGAGATTGTCGGACGGACTCTCATTGCCTGGTTATGAGATCTCGGACTTCCGACGGAGGTTCGGGAATCCGGAGGCTGTCTTCGATGGCGGTGTCCTTTTTCTCTTCCTGCGGAGTGGCGGGGGCAGAGACGCAGACAGGAATGCGTTCCCAGATACGGTCGGGAATGAGACTCCACAGTCGCACTGCGATGTCCCAGCGCCAGTCGACAATACAAAGTCTTTTGCGTTTGATGATGGCGCGGATTATCGAGGCTACGGCGTGGTCAAGATCCAAAGTCATCGGATAGGCTCTGTCGGGGTTGAGAAGCGGAGTCCGGATCCAGCCCGGACGGATGTCTGTGAAAGAAATGTCGAGTCCCTGCATTC
>NZ_JAIDEN010000080.1:0-5290 GCF_029054785.1 Duncaniella sp. | reverse complement strand
CCCTGCTACAGATGTAACGGCGGCGATGCGGCCTTTCCGGCCATGTTCGCGGAAATATCTGAAAGCTGTGTCGATCATTCGGGTGAAACCGACCACGTTGGTCTGTGCGGTAGCGACATCGTGATCAGTGACAAGGGCTTCGTTTTCAAATCCGATTCCTGCGACATGGAAATAGATGTCCATTCCGCCAAGGCGGCTGATCAGATCGCGCAGATGGGCGGGAGAAGCCGCATCGTCAACGTTGATGCGCGCATAGCGGATGCGGTCAGGAAAATCTGCCTGAAGTTTGCGCATGACTTTTTCATTTCGTCCTGCGGCTCCTACGAGCCAGCCGGCTTTCGCAAAGATCTCAGCTACGCGGAGTCCGATGCCGGATGTGGCACCCATGATGACAATTCTCTTCATTATTGATTCGGTATGTGTGAGGTGTTTGTAAAAAATAGTTTGCTTTTTTAACGTCCGGAGCAGCCTTATGGTTTATCCGGATCGGATCAGAACGGCAAAGGGGATTGTGGATTTGTGTGTTTTGGTTAACTTGTGTTAAATTTGAATTTCGGGTGTAACTTTAGACGGGGGGTGTCCGTCTTATAGACAGCACAACGAGAATTCGCGATGGATTGAATCGCGAGAAGTAAAAGATAGTACGAATGCAATATTAGTTAAAGCTTCTATTTTGTAATTATTCCGTCATTTAATAGCTTTGGACGGAGAAGGTATAAAGCAACGCAGGGTTGGTCGAGATGACCGGCCCTGCGCTGTGTTTGGTTATTTTGAGTGACTCCCCGGAATGAGGGAGGTAGGCATCTCAGCCTAAAGTCCGTTTTGCAATGAAATCGGCGAATTGTTCCTTGTAGCTCTCCGATACGGGGATCTGAGTGCGTCCGAAGATGATCCGGTTTCGCTCGATGACTTTGATTTTTGAAAGATTCACGATATAGGAGCGATGAACACGCATGAACAGGTCTGTCGGGAGTGTCTGTTCAAGAGCTTTCATGCTGAGAAGTGTCATGATTGATTTATCGGATCCTTCGACATAGATCTTGACGTAGTCTTTGAGCCCTTCGATGTAGAGAATGTCGGCGATCCTGACCTGCACGAGCTTGTATTCGCTTTTGACGATGATGTATTCTCCGGCTTTATCGGCAGTAGCTGTGGGGGAGACTGTTCTGGCAGTTTCCGAATTGTGTTTCAGTTCATACCATGCAAGTGCGCGGCGCGCTGCTGCGAGGAATTCCTCATAGCTTATCGGTTTGAGCAGATAGTCGAGGGCATTGACACGGAAGCCTTCCACGGCATAGTCGGAATAAGCGGTGGTGAAGATGATGCGAGTGTCGGCGGGAATGATGCGAGCAAATTCAATGCCGTTCAACTGTGGCATCTGTATGTCAAGAAATACAATGTCTATGTTGTTGTTGAGGAGGGTCGAGATTGCATCGCGTGGCGAGGAGAATTCTCCAGCCACTTCCAGAAAGGGTGTTTTCTCGATGTATGAGCGGATGAGACCTGAAGCCAGGGGTTCGTCGTCGATTACGCAACAGCGAAGTGTCTGCATAGAGGTACTTGAGATTTATTTGTAGTGTAATATAAACTTATTTGATGGAGAGGGGGATGCTCAGATGGACTTGATAGGTGTCTTCTGTGATCGTCACTTTGAGTTCGGCGGCCGGTCCGTAGATCAGGTGGAGGCGGCGCCGGAGATTCGTCATTCCGATTCCTCCGGACTTTGGCAATGAGGATGCGGAGTGTTCTGCCTTGCCTGTGAGATAGCCGTTGGAGGTGAAGCAGTCGATGCGGTCATCGGATGCTGTGATGTGAATCACCAGTGGAATTTCAGGGGTGTGGACGCCGTGTTTGAACGCGTTTTCAATCAGTGTGATGAAAAGCAGCGGGGCCACTCTTCTGTCAGAACTGCCGTTGTTGTCAAGGCGGATATCAAGTCTGATGGACGGGCTGAGTCTTAGGCGCATCAGGCTGATATAGTTGGTTATGAAGTCGAATTCCTGTTTGAGAGCTACGGATGTCGGGCTGTCATAGAGGACGAAACGAAGCAGGCGACTGAGTTCATGGACTGCTTCCTGGGCTTTTTCAGGAGAGATGGCTATGAGGGCATAGATGGAGTTGAGCGTGTTGAAGAGGAAGTGGGGGTTGAGCTGGCTCTTGAGGTTTTTAAGCTCTTCTTCATGCTGGGCGCTGATGAGGTCTTTCTGCTTGCGGTCAAGCATGAGCCATTTGTCGCCGAGGCGCATGGCGGTGGCAAGGCCGATGACGAGGATGACCATCACCAGGTCGCGTGACATGATTCCGACCCAGCGGGCTATGTAGATGCCTTCGGAGGGGTGGAGCCGGTTCATTTTCGGGGCTTTTCCTCCGAGAAATCCTTTGAAGCGCCAGATCAGATAGATGAGCGTCATGGCCACGGTGATGAGCAGCAGGTTTAACGCTACGAACCTGAGCACCCTGTGAGGCTTGTCAAGCGATTTTTCTATGATCCAGCAGTAGTTGACATAGAAAACGGTGATGTAGACAAATGCTTTGGCATAGACCCACGGGCGTAAGGTGTGGCTCGGAGATGACAGAGTTGTCAGCACTTCCGGCAGGATGAATAGAATCGTGATGCAGAGCAGGTGTGAGAGAAATGTGGTGATGCGCTGCCTTGTGAGAATTTCGCTCATGATGCGCAAATATAGTTTTTTTGAGCCAAACGGGCAAAATATTTTGACATGATCCACGGATTCATCGACAAACGAATAAATGGTACAGAGGCTGTTAAATGAGATTCAGATATGTTTAACAGTTACGGCAGGCTTCTACTCCGGATGCCGTGGGAAAAGGAACGGGTGCAGACATTGTGATATCTGCACCCGTTCACGGAGTATTGCGTTGTTATGACTTTCTTTGCCGGGAGGATTAATCCTGGTTGAGATTTACACGCTTGAAATCTACGGCAACAAGGCCTTTGATGGTCTGATCGAGGAACTGACCTACTGAAAGTTTGCTGTCCTGAACATATTCCTGTTCCATGAGGCAGCTTTCTTTGAAGAACTTGTTGAGACGTCCGTTGGCAATGTTCTGGATCATTGCTTCTGGGAGGTTGGCAGCCTTGGCTTCGGCAGTTTCTTTCATGATCTGACGAGCTTTGGTAGCGTCTTCTTCAGTGATCCAGCCTTTGGTGATGTTAGACTCGATGTGGTCTTCAGAATCGAAGTGGTTGGGGTTGAGACCAGCTTTCTTAAGAGCTGCTTCAACGGCCTTCTTGATCTGTTCCTGCTTGGTCTTTTCAACAGCGACTGCGATTTCCTGGTCGATTGTGGCCTGGGGCACGTCTTCACGGCTGCAAGCAACAGGGTTCATGGATGCGATCTGCATGCAGATTTCGCGGCCTACCTGAGCGTCAACGTCGGGAAGGTTGAAACCGACGATAGCAGCAAGCTTGTTGTTGAAGTGGTTGTAAGCAGCTGTTGTGGGAGCTTCAACAACTTCATAAGCACCGATTTCGGTTTTTTCACCGGTCTTGCCTGATTCCTCAGTCACGAGGTCAGCGACAGTGAGACCGTCAACAGTGATTGCCTTGAGCTCGTCGACAGTCTTGCAGCGGTTTTCAACTGCGATGTCAAGAAGCTTTTTAGCGAGAGATACAAAGCCTTCGTTCTTGGCAACGAAGTCAGTCTCGCAGTTGAGAGCAAGGATAGCAGCGAAGTTGCCTTCGTTCTTTGAGAGAACGCAACCCTCAGCGGCGTTGCGGTCTTCACGCTTTGCTGCTACGGCCTGACCCTTCTTGCGGAGGATCTCAACAGCTGCTTCGATGTCGCCGTCAGTTTCGGCGAGGGCTTTTTTGCAGTCCATCAAACCGGCGCTTGTGAGGTGGCGCAGTTTGGTGATTTCTGCCATTGTAACTGCCATAGTTATAGTGGGAGTTTAGAATGTTTGTGAATTTGGTTTAATTATTCAGCTGCTTCAGCAACTTCGGTTTCAGCAACTTCAGCTTCACCTTCGGCCTTGCGGCTTACACGGCGGCGTTCGCGGCGGGGAGCTGCGTCGGCGTTTTCGGCAGAAGCTTTTTCGTCAGCCTTTTCAACCTTGCGTTCCTCAAGACCTTCGTTGATTGATTCGCAGACGGTAGAGAGGATGAGGTCGATAGACTTTGATGCGTCATCGTTTGCGGGGATGACGAAATCTACGTTTGAAGGATCAGAGTTGGTGTCGACGATAGCGAAAACGGGGATGCCGAGACGGTTTGCTTCAGCAACTGCGATGTGTTCCTTGCAAACGTCAACTACGAACAGAGCCGAGGGAAGACGGTTGAGGTCAGCGATTGAACCGAGGTTCTTTTCGAGTTTGGCGCGCTGACGGGTGATCTGGAGTTTTTCGCGCTTTGAGAGGTTGTCGAAAGTGCCGTCCTTAGTCATCTTGTCGATGGAGGTCATTTTCTTGACAGCCTTGCGGATTGTCGGGAAGTTGGTGAGCATACCGCCGGGCCAGCGTTCGATCACGTAGGGCATGTTCACGCTCTGAGCCTTGTCGGCGATGATTTCCTTAGCCTGCTTTTTGGTAGCGACGAAGAGAATCTTTTTGCCACCCTTGGCGATGTTGCGAAGAGCTGCGGCAGCTTCTTCAAGCTTGGCCTGAGTCTTGTAGAGGTCTATGATGTGGATACCGTTGCGCTCCATGAAGATGTAGGGCGCCATTGCAGGATTCCATTTTCTTTTCATGTGGCCAAAATGGCAACCTGCTTCGAGGAGTTGGTCAAAATTGGGAGTTGACATGATTTGTTGTTGGGTTGTTTACGTTCTTTAGATAAATTACAACCGGGGAGTAGGGAACGTGTCCATCTCGACGGTTTAGATACTAAACACTTGAGGAGATATAGGATTGAAATATTAACGCTTGGAGAACTGGAAGCGCTTGCGGGCTTTGGGACGACCGGGTTTCTTACGTTCAACGACGCGCGGGTCACGGGTCATGAAGCCTTCGACGCGGAGTGCGTGCTTGTCCTCAGGATTGATCTTGACGAGGGCGCGGGCGATAGCGAGACGGAGTGCTTCAGCCTGGCCTTTGTAACCGCCACCGTTGAGGTTGACTTTGATGTCGTATTTTTCGGTAGCTTCAAGGGTCGAGAGGGGCTGTTTAACGATGTACTGAAGGATGGAAGAGGGGAAGTACACATCGAGGGCGCGTTTGTTGATGGTGATTTGACCGTTTCCTTCTTTAACGATCACGCGAGCTACGGCTGCTTTACGGCGGCCAACTGCATTAACTGATTCCATTCTTCAATTATTTAATTTTGTTGATG
>NZ_JAIDEN010000008.1 GCF_029054785.1 Duncaniella sp. | reverse complement strand
TCACTCAAAGCCGAGACTCACAACTTCCCCACACCCGTGGAGCCTTTCAACGGCGCTGCCACAGGTAGCGGCGGCGAGATCCGCGACCGTCTCGGCGGAGGTCGTGCCAGTCTTCCGCTGGCCGGTACCGCAGTCTATATGACATCATATCCCCGCCTCGGAAATTCCCCCTGGGAGCTTATGATGAATCCCCGCGCATGGCTCTATCAGACTCCTGCCGAAATTCTCATCAAGGCATCCAACGGTGCATCTGACTTCGGCAACAAATTCGGACAGCCCCTCATCTGCGGTTCGCTTCTGACATTCGAGCATGACGAAAACGGCAAGATGTATGCCTATGACAAAGTGATCATGCTTGCCGGTGGTGTAGGCTACGCAGCCGCCAAGGACGCCATCAAGGGTGTGCCTGAAGCCGGCGAAGCTGTTGTTGTGATGGGTGGCGACAACTACCGCATCGGCATGGGCGGCGGTGCCGTATCGTCTGTCGAAACAGGCCAGTACGCATCAGGCATCGAGCTGAACGCCGTGCAGCGCGCCAATCCGGAAATGCAGAAACGCGTTTCAAACGTGATCCGCGCATTGGCTGAAAATGACAACAACCCGATTGTCTCAATTCATGACCACGGTGCAGGCGGCCATCTCAACGCCCTCTCTGAACTCGTGGAAGAAACCGGAGGACGCATTGACATCAACGCTCTCCCCGTTGGCGACAAGACTCTTTCATCGAAAGAAATCATCGGCAATGAAAGCCAGGAGCGCATGGGCATGGTGCTCAAGAAAGAAGACATCGAATATGTCCGCACAATCGCAGACCGCGAACGCGCGCCGATGTATGTAGTCGGAGAAACCACCGGCGACCACCGTTTTGTATTTGAGCAGAAAGACGGAGTGAAGCCTATCGACCTCGGTATGTCAGACATGTTCGGATCCTCACCCAAGACAACCCTGACCGACACTACTGTCGAGACCAGATACACTGACGGCGAATACAACGAAGAAGACATCGAACGTTATGCGACCTCAGTGCTCTCGCTTGAGGCTGTTGCCTGCAAGGACTGGCTCACAAACAAGGTCGACCGCTCGGTCACAGGCAAAATCGCACGTCAGCAGTGCCAGGGTGAGATCCAGCTTCCTCTGAGCGACTGCGGTGTCGTGGCACTCGACTACTCAGGAACAAAGGGTATCGCCACTTCTATCGGCCATGCGCCTCAGGTAGCCCTGATCGACTCAGCCAAAGGATCTGTTGTCGCTGTGGCAGAAGCCCTGACAAACATCGTAACCACTCCTCTCACCGATGGCATCAAGGGCCTTTCACTCAGCGCCAACTGGATGTGGCCTTGCAAGAATCCGGGCGAAGACGCAGCTCTTTACCGTGCGGTTGAGGCTTGCTCTGAATTTGCCTGTGAGCTTGGCGTGAACATCCCCACCGGCAAAGACTCTCTGTCAATGACTCAGAAGTACGGAGCCGACAAAGTCTATGCCCCCGGCACAGTCATCATCTCCGCAGCCGGCGAAGTAAGCGATGTCCGCAAGACCCTCAGCCCGGTTCTCGGTAAAAAAGGTTCCATCCTTTATTATATAGACTTCTCGTCTGACGCTCTCAAACTCGGCGGCTCGGCATTGGCCCAGACACAGGGAAAACTCGGTTCGGATGCACCGACCGTCTGCGACACCAAGAAGTTTGTTACCGCCTTCGAGACTGTACAGACACTGGTTAAACGCGGCAAGCTCATGGCTGCACATGACGTATCTGCCGGAGGTCTGCTGACAACCCTCCTTGAGATGACATTCGCCAACACCGACGGTGGTGTCGAACTCGACACAACCGGCTTTGAGGGACTCGGCGAAACAGATCTCGTGAAAATTCTCTTCGCTGAAAACCCGGCGCTTGTCGCACAGGTTGAAGCCTCGAAAGCAGCCTCAGTCGATGAAATTCTGACCAAAGCCGGAGTCCGCTTCTGCCATATCGGCGCACCGACCGCTGAACGCACCCTCATCATCAACCATAACGGCACACAGCGCCTGCTCGGAATCGACTACCTCCGCGATGTATGGTTCCACACAAGCTATCTCATGGATGCTCTTCAGAGTGGAGAAAAATGTGCCAAGAGCCGCTTCGAAAACTACAAGAAACAGCCGATCCGCTACCGCATGCCTGCCGGATTTGACGGCAAACTCGCATCAAGAGGCATCGCACTCCGCCGCGACGGCCACGGTGATCGCGTCAAAGCCGCGATCATCCGCGAAAAGGGCGTCAACGGTGACCGCGAAATGGCCTACTCGCTCTATCTTGCAGGCTTCGACGTGAAAGACGTCCACATGACCGACCTTATGAGCGGCCGCGAGACCCTGGAAGATGTCAACATGATCGTCTTCTGCGGAGGTTTCTCCAACTCCGACGTTCTCGGTTCTGCCAAGGGATGGGCATCCGGCTTCCAGTGGAACGAAAATGCCAAGCGAGCACTCAAAAACTTCTACGCCCGCGAAGACACCCTCTCACTGGGTATCTGCAACGGCTGCCAGCTCATGATCGAACTCGGCCTCATCAATCCTGAGCACCCCAAAAAGACCCGCATGCTCCACAACGACAGCCACAAGTTCGAATCACAGTTCCTCGGCGTCACCATCCCGGCCAACAACTCTGTGATGTTCGGATCGCTTTCAGGAAGCAAGTTAGGCATCTGGGTAGCTCACGGCGAAGGCAAATTCAGCCTGCCGATGGCTCTGAGCGACTACAACGTTGTTGCGAAATACAATTACAGCGCCTACCCCGCCAACCCCAACGGCTCGCGTGCATCGGTTGCCGGCATCTGCTCGGCTGACGGACGTCATCTCGCCATGATGCCCCACCTCGAACGCGCCATCTTCCCCTGGCAGTGTGGCTATTATCCTGCAACCCGTCGCGCCGATGAAATCACTCCGTGGATCGATGCCTTCATCAACGCCCGCAAATGGGTAGAGGAAAAAACAAAGAAATAATTACCAATCTAATAACCCTATAAGTTAAACAAACCAATTATGAGTCTTAACATCATCGTGCTCGCCAAACAGGTGCCTGACACCCGTAATGTGGGCAAAGATGCAATGAAAGAAGATGGCACAATCAACCGTGCAGCGTTGCCGGCGATCTTCAATCCCGAAGACTTGAACGCCCTCGAACAGGCGCTCCGTCTCAAGGATGCAAATCCCGGTTCGACCATCACTTTGCTTACAATGGGCTTACCCCGCGCTTCAGAAATCATCCGCGAAGCCATCTATCGCGGTGCGGACAGTGGAATCGTACTTACTGACAGAGCTCTCGGTGGCGCCGACACTCTCGCCACATCCTACTCTCTCGCCCAGGCTGTAAAAAAATTCGGCAAATATGACATCATACTCGGTGGTCGCCAGGCCATCGACGGCGATACCGCCCAGGTAGGCCCGCAGATAGCTGAAAAACTCGGAATCCCCCAGGTGACATACGCTGAAGAGATTCTCGATCTCAAAGACGGTTATGTCACCGTGAAACGCCGTCTGGAAAACGGAGTTGAAACCGTCAAGGCTCCTCTGCCCTGTGTTGTGACTGTCAACGGATCTGCTCCCGCATGCCGCCCCCGCAATGCGATGAGAGTCCAGAAATACAAATATGCCGCCTCTCCGAGCGAAGCTGCCAAACTCAGCGATGAACAGAAAGCTCTGCTCGAAAAGCGCCCCTATCTGAACCTTCAGGAGTGGAGTGCCGCCTATGTCGACGCCGATCCGGCTCAAATAGGCCTTCCCGGCTCGCCCACAAAGGTCAAAGCCATTGAGAACGTGGTCTTCACTGCAAAAGATTGCCGTGTGCTCACCGACAATGATGCTGAAATCGAAGATCTCATCAAGGAACTCATCACTAACCATACTATCGGATAAGCAGCACTATGGACCAGAACAATTTAATAGTATATCTCGAATTCGAGGACGGTCGCGTGGCCGACGTGAGCCTTGAACTTCTGACCAAAGGCCGGGTGCTTGCTTCCCGACTCGGCGTAAAGCTTGAAGCAATCGTTGTCGGTGACAATCTCGAAGGTGTTGAGGAACAGGTGTTCCCCTACGGAGTCGACCGCCTCTACAAGGTGTCAGACAAGCGTCTCTATCCCTACACCTCCAACCCCCACTCGGCGGTTCTCATCAACCTCTTCCGCGAAATCAAGCCTCAGGCCTGTCTCATGGGCGCCACCTGCATCGGCCGTGACCTCGGTCCCCGTGTCAGCTCATGTCTCCACAGCGGTCTTACCGCTGACTGTACCTCTTTGGAAATCGGCGACCACACCGATCCCAAGACCGGCAAGGAATACAAAGACCTCCTTCTCCAGATCCGTCCGGCTTTCGGCGGCAATATCGTTGCGACAATCGTCAATCCGGAATGCCGTCCGCAGATGGCAACCGTCCGTGAGGGTGTCATGAAAAAAGAGATCTTCGATCCTAACCATAAGGGAGAAGTCGTTGAACTCGATGCCAAGAAATATGTATCGGACGAAGATTTTGTTGTTGAAATCCTCGACCGCCACATTGAGAAGTCAAAAATCAACATCAAGAACTCCCCCATCATCGTTGCCGGCGGTTACGGTGTCGGCTCCAAAGAAAACTTCCAGCTTCTCCACGAACTGGCCGACACACTTGGAGCAGAAGTCGGTGCCTCGCGCGCCGCTGTCGATGCCGGTTTCACCGAACATGCCCGTCAGATTGGCCAGACTGGTGTGACCGTCCGTCCCAAGCTCTACATCGCCTGCGGTATCTCCGGTCAGATCCAGCACATCGCCGGCATGCAGGACAGCTCGATTATCATATCAATCAACAACGACCCCAACGCCCCCATCAACACTATCGCCGACTATGTAATCACCGGCAATGTCGAGGATGTTGTG
>NZ_JAIDEN010000079.1 GCF_029054785.1 Duncaniella sp. | reverse complement strand
ACCCCCGTCAGAAGCGAAGACCCCCGACAGAAGCGAAGACCCCCGACAGAAACCTTTTTGTCCCCAGTGTCCGCATTTTAATGCGGAAAAGAATCCTTTTTTGTCGCATTTTAATGCGGAAAAGAATCCTTTAATGCGGAAAAGAAACCTTTAATGCGGAAAAGACAGCCAAAGCCCAATGACCAAGCCATCTCTTCTCAGCCTCCTCCTGAGCCTCCTGCTCCTCACCTCATGCGAATCCGTTGACGACGACCGCATCCCCTACGCCGAAGTCCGCCTCACCTTCCCGACCGTAGGCGACTGGAACATCTACGGCGTAAAAGGAGACGCCGCCGACTCGCGCCGCTACATCTTCACCCGCACCGAACGCATCCCCGCCGACTTCCCCTACACCAGCCTCGACCGCACAGGCTTCGGCGGCCTCCTCCTCGCCACCGACGTCCTCGGCGAGCTCCACGTCTACGACCTCGCCTGTCCCGTCGAAGCCCGCCCCACCACCCGCATCGAAATCCCCGCAGGAGCAACCAGCGCACGCTGTCCCCAATGCGGAAGCACCTTCGACATCTACGGCGCCACCCACGGCAACCCACTCAGCGGCCCCGCCGCCGACCGCGGCTACGCCCTCCGTCGCTACCACGTCAGCTCCGGAGGCCCCACCGAATACCGCGTAATCACCCACTGACGACAGCCACCTCACCCAGAACTCCCAAAATTCCCAGTTCTCTCAGAACTCCCACCTCTCCCAGAACTCCCAGAACTCCCAGCTCTCCCACCCCCCAAAAAAAGCAAAAGCCCGGCAATCACGCCGGGCTAAAAAATTATCAGAAGGAAAAGCGATTCAGCCCTTTCCGTCCTTCATCGCAAAAAACTTCCAGAGAGGAGCAGCCATCAGCGCCTGCTTCAGCACATCACCAGCAAGCATCTCCCGGACCTCAGACTCATCAAGGATCTCCACCTTGATATCCTCAGTCTCATCCAGATGCTGCGAATCCATCCTGACAACACCGCGGGCAACAAAACTGTAACTCAGATTATTCTGACTCCCCGGATTGGCACACAGCACCGTCAGCAGCTCCCACTCCCCGCCACCGAAACCGGTCTCCTCCATCAGCTCCCTTCTGGCAGCCTCCAGAGGCTCCTCACCAGCCTCGGCAACACCGGCGCAAAGCTCCGTCGCCACAATCCCAAGACCGTGGCGATACTGCTTCACCATCACAAACTTACCCTCCGGAGTCAGAGCGATCACATTGACCCACGTCGGATATTCAAGCACATAATATTCGGGATGCACAACCCCGTTCGGCAGACGCACCGTATCGCGTCTCACCGTAAGCCACGGACGCCGGAAGAGATACTCGCTCCCAACCGTCTCCCACTTCATAGCATCATCCTTATCGGAATTCATGATTTATCCTTTCGTCTTAATAAATAATCACTGATAGCCAGCGCCACCCCCGGAAGTCCGAGAGGCATCTCGCCGGCAAGAATCGTATACATCTCCTCCGGATTCTCCTTCGCCACAGCCATCACCCTCAGATACTGCTCGCGGGTGATCACCGACGAAAAATCCGAAAGCTTATCCTCGCGGATCAGGCTCACGATATGACCGTAGACCGTCCGCTCCTTGATCCCCTTCGTAGCCGCGATTCCCGCAACGTCATAGCCCGCGTTCAGCAGCAGCAGAGTCTCCTCGAAAGAAAGCCCCGTGCCCAGCGGCTCTGCAATCCCCTTGAACTTCCGGATCGCAGTCACAAAAGGCTTCCAGTATCTGACAGTCTTCTTCTCGCCGATACCCTCAACCTTCGAAAAAGCCTCCATATCAGTCGGCTCCAGGCGCACAAGCTCAAGCAGCACCTTGTCCGACAGCACGATATAGGGAGGCACCTGCTCCTTCCGCGCAAGTTTCTGTCTGACCTCCTTCAGCTCGGCAAGCAGACGCTCAGCCGGCTTGAGTTCAGGCTCGGCCTCCTCGACACGCCTGCGCGCAGGCTTGCCGCGTTCAGGCTCCTTATAGCGGGCCAGAGTGACCTCACGCCGTTCGCGCAGCACCTCAGCCCCGTAGGCCGTCACCTTCAGATGATTGCCCTCGTTATAGGCTATATCCACCAGCCCAAGCTGAATCAGCTGCGAAAGATAGCAGTTCCACTCCGAATATGACAGATCGCGCCCCGCCCCATAAGTCTTTATAAGGTGGAAACCGCGCTGCATCAGATCCTGACGCGCCGCACCGCGAAGAACATCAATCAGCATCGAAAAACCCGTCTGCCCCTCTGTGCGGATAATAGCGCTCATCGCCTTCTGGGCAATGACAGTCCCGTCCATCCTCTCCGGAGGATTCAGACAGACATCACAATTGCCGCAGTCATGGTCGATCGTCTCATTGAAATAGCTCAGAAGAATGCGCCGGCGACACAACGAAGCCTCAGCATACTCACGCATACGCTTCAGCTTCTCGGCATTGACGCTCTGCTGCCCGCTCTCCTCAACAAACGACTGATGGGTGATAATATCAGAATAGGAATAGAACATCACAGCCTCAGCCTTCACCCCGTCGCGCCCCGCGCGTCCGATCTCCTGATAGTAACTCTCAAGGCTTCCGGGCATATTGTTGTGGACAACCCAGCGGATATTGCTCTTGTCTATGCCCATGCCGAAAGCGACCGTAGCGCAGACAACCTGCACCTCGCCGTTGATAAACTTGTCCTGCGCCCTGTTGCGCTCCTCAGTCGGCAGACCCGCATGGTAGACAACCGAACGGTAGCCAAGCCCGCGCAGAGCCTCGTTCATCGACTCCGCAGCCTTGCGGCTGATGCAATAGACAATCCCCGCATCATAGCGGTAGCGCTCGATAAGCGCCGAGATATAGCGCACACGCTCCTTCTTTCCCGACTTGTTGATGACACGCAGCGAGATATTCGGCCTGTCAAACGACCCAAGAAACAGCTGCGGATCGTTGAGCCGCAGCTGGGAAGCGATATCGTCACGCGTCAGGCGGTCAGCCGTAGCCGTCAGCGCCATCACCGGCACATGCGGAAAAAGCTCCTTGATCCGCGACAGCCGCGTATAGTCCGGGCGGAAATCATGGCCCCACTGCGAGATGCAGTGAGCCTCGTCGATAGCGATCAGCCCCACAGGCAGATCTCTCGACCAGCGGTCGATCTCCATCAGCAGACGTTCCGGAGAGATGTAAAGTATCTTGATCCTCCCGCTGAAAAGCTGCTCCAGAATGTGGCGGTTCTCCTCGTCGGTCTGCATCGAATTGACCGCAGCCGCCGGAATCCCGTTTGAAGCCAGCGCCGCGACCTGATCCTTCATCAGCGCGATCAGCGGCGACACGACAATCGTGATCCCGCCCTCCGACATCAGAGCCGGAATCTGATAGCAGACCGACTTTCCGCCGCCCGTAGGCATAAGCACCACACTGTCGCGCCCCTCCACAGCCGAAGTGATGATCTCCAGCTGCAACGGACGGAAACTGTTATAACCGTAAAATCTTCGCAACAGAGCCACAGCCCTGTCCTGAATTTCTTCTCTGTTCATCATTAGACAAAAGGACCCGGCCTTTCACACCCGGCCAGGTCAGAACGCGCCCTCCTCTCCGCGGAAGGCATTGATTATCGTGCGCACAATGATTTTCACGTCAAGCATGAAAGTCCAGTGCTCGATGTACCATATATCATTCTCCACTCTCTTCTCCATCTGCCACAGCTCCTCGGTCTGCCCGCGGAAGCCGCGCACCTGCGCCCAGCCGGTGATGCCGGGCTTGATCAGATGGCGCACCATATACTGCCCGATCAGGCGCCGGTAGTCCTCCGTGTGCTTCAGCATGTGGGGACGCGGCCCGACAACTGACATATCACCCTTGAACACATTGATGAACTGAGGCAGCTCGTCGATGCTCGTGCGGCGCAGAAACTCCCCAAGACGCGTCTTGCGCGGATCGTTCTTAGTCGCCTGCACCGTATCGGCATCCTTGTTGACGTGCATCGTCCGGAACTTCCAGCAGAGAAAATCCTTACCGCGGTAGCCCGTGCGGATCTGCTTGAAAAAGACCGGTCCCGGCGAACTCAGCTTCACCGCAATCGCCACCGGAATGAACACCAGAGGAGAGAAAAGCAGGAAAACGCCTGAAAAAACAATGTCGAAAGCCCGTTTCATCACCCGGTTGGCTCCCCGCTCAAGAGGATTGTTGCGCACCTCAAGCACAGGCATCTGCCCGATGGAGTCGAGCCGGAAACGGCGCGTCAGATAAGGCGAGATCTGAGGGACGTAATGAAACTTGATCATGTGCTTCTCACACAGAGCCGTCACCAGCTGGACAGCCTCGCTGTTCTCCCCTGAGATCGTATAGAAAATCTCGTCCGTAGCCTCGCGGACCACAAACTCCTCCAGATCCGAGAGATCTCCGGCATAGAGATTCTTATACCTGAAATCCGGCGGACAGTATATATCGAAAAAGCCCTGGCAGCTATAACCGAAACCCGGATCCATCCTCATTTCAGTCATCAGCCTCTCGGCAGTCTGACGGCACCCGACAATCACTATACGGCTGAAACTCTTCCCGCTCCTGCGGTAAGATTTAAGCAGATAATGTGCGCTCCCCCACCACAGCATCAGCAGCGGTGCGAACGCGCCGTAAAGTTCCGAGAAAACCACCAGCGGAAGAGGAGGCTGCCCCATCAGATAGGACAGAAATATGAAAAGCAGCGCCTGGCAGATCACTCCCTGGAGCGTCAGCAGCAGAAGGCGGTCCATCTGCAAGGCCCTGATCTTATGGATGCGCCCCTGATAGCGCGCCACAGGCACGTATGACAGGTTCAGCAGCAGCCAGACAAGCCGTCCGTGAAGTTCCGTGACTTCCGGATTCATCATGGTCACGCCGAAAAAGACCGCGTTGAGAATAACGAAGTCAACCGTGACGAGAATCTTGCGGTAGTAACGGTTGTATCGGCCTACCGGCCTGCCGATTTTCGGTTCCGAATCAAACATTCCTTTTCATATCCTCCAACACACTCATAACAGACCCTGGAGGCTCTTTTCATCATATTCTACACGACGGAGAGCCATACAGACAGGCCCCGCATCGCAACACATATATTACAAATATCAAACCATCGCAGGGACGCCTTTCAAAGCGTCCGCACCGTAAAAAGACATCCTCCTACGAAGTGCGGCAGCTCCGGAACGCGTCCCTACAAAAGAATTCCTTTATGATCAGAGTTTGCTGTCGATCACACGGATCTTCTGTTCAAGATCCGCAAGATCGTCCTTCAGACGCTGCACACGGCGCTCCATGTCACGCAGCATCGAGCTGGCGTTCTTCGACTTGGCCGACAGGAAACCCATATTGTTTTCGTATGTCTGCAACTCACCCTTGCGCTGCTCATAGGCACGCATCAGGCGTTCGCGCTCGCGGTAGAGACGGTTTTCGTCATTGCCGATCTCCTTGAGACTGTTCTCAAACGAAGCCATGCGCGAGCCGCGCTGCGACAGGTCGAGTTTCTGATACAGTTCGTTGACCACTCCGCGATAAGCCTCATAGACAGCATCTTTCTCGCTGAAAGGCACGTGGCCCACGCTCTGCCATTCGGCCTGAAGATCCTTGACAGCCTTGACAGCCGCCTCGCGTCCGAGAGCCTCCGGATCGAGCGCCTTGAGCTTCTCGATGATCTCGTTCTTCTGTTCGAGATTGGCGCGCTCGGTGCGGCGTGTGCCCGAAGTGTTCTTCTTTTTCTGTTCGAAGAAATAGTCGCAGGCTGCGAGGAAGCGGCGCCAGACCTGATCGGAATGCTTCTTGGCGACAGCGCCGATCGTCTTCCACTCCTTCTGCATCTCGACGAACTCATCGGCCGCCTTGCGCCATTCGGTGCTGTCTTTCAGCGCCTCGGCACGCTCGCAAAGAGCGATCTTGCGTTCGAGATTCTTCGACAGCGAATCCTTCATTGTGCGGAAAAACTCAGCCTTTGCCGCAAAGAACTTGTCGCAGCTCTCGCGGAAACGGGCGAAGAGCAGATTGTTCGACTTGCGCGAAGCGAAACCGATCTTCTTCCACTCCTCCTGAGCCTCGATGATCTTCTTGGTCATCTCGTCCCATGCGGCGAAAGTCGACAGTTTGTCGATCTCGAAAGCCTCGACACGCTGGCAGATGGCCTCCTTGGCCTCCTCGTTCTCGCGCTCGCGGGCCTTGCGCTCCTCGAAGAAGCTCTGATAACGCTTGTTGATGTCTGCCGAAAAATCCTTGAAACGGCCCCAGATCTCCTCGCGCACCTCCTTCGGCACAGGACCGATGTTGCGCCACTGGTCATGAAGAGTCTGAAGACGGCGGAAAGCCGCGATCACATCCTCTTCGCCGCAAAGTTTCTCAGCCTCGGCCACGAGAGCCTCCTTCTCGCTGAGATTTTTCTTGAAATCATAGTCGCGCAGCTCCTTGTTGATCTTAAGCTGGTCATAATATTTTTCCACCGCATCCTGATAGCTCTTCCAGAGATCGCCTGAAAGCGGAGCAGGCACCTCGCCGATCTCCTTGAATTCGGTCTGGAGATCGCGCACCTGCTGGAAGAAGCGGTTGGCGTTGTCGACATCCGCACCCATTTCGATGATCTTGTCGACGATCGCCTTCTTGCGGTCATAATTTTCCTGCTGAAGAGCCTCGATGGCAGCGCGCTGCTGGGCCTTCTTCTCCTTGACAGTCGCAAGGAGAGCCTTGAAACTCTCTTCCGCCGGATCGGCCTGAGGCTCAAAAGCCTCCGCCTGGTTGCCGGCCTCGACGAAAGCCTCGCGCTGACGGCGCTGCTCCTCGTTGCGGATCGCATAGAACTGCTGTTTGAGGCGAGCCACCTCGTCAGCCGCGATCTCGGCGGCCTCCTTTTCCGACAGCAGTCTCAGAGCCTCGACAAGGCTCTCTTTTGTCACCGGTTCGCAGGCGGCAGCGCTCTCTGACTCGGCAGAAACGACCGTCTCTTCAGCCACAGGGCCTTCGGCTGTTGTTGACTCGGAAATATTCACGGATTCGGCAGCCTCATTAGCGGCGCCTTCATTCAGGGGCTGGTTCAATGTCTCGCCGGACATTGAAGTGTCACGCAGTTCCATAACGGGTTGGGTTAATGTGAAGTAAGCTCGCGAGCCCTCATTGGCGACCGCAGCCGCCGGACCGACGCGAGAAGGATTGGTACAAAGATTTAATGTGCTGATTCAAACGCCCCTTGGAGCATCGGAATCGGTTGAGTGTGCTAATTTACTGATTATTTTCTAAAATCGTAACTTTTTTCCAAAAAAACTCAATTTTTTATCCCCCGCACCCCGCAAATCCGTTTCCACGGTCCGGATCATTTCAGTTCCGACTCTTTCAGATAACAGAAAGCCTTTTTCTGAAATTCCTGATTAAACAATGATTCTTTTCTGGAACTCCAGCGGCAGATCTCCTGACCGATAAGACCGACAACCATATCCTCATCATCGGTTTTCCAGTCTTTAAGAGCCGGTATATTCTGCAAGATGTAATCAACCGTTGACAACAGTTCCAAAGAATAGTTTGAATAATAGCTGCGCAAAAACGCCATTGTCCTTTGACATATATTCTTCAGACTGTCATCTTTATAATCTTCAATGAATCTGGAGGCCTCTTTCTCCGCATCATCAGTCAGCCAGATATAATCGAACGGACGGCTCTGCATCCCGCCCATCCCTTTCACATAACTTCCATTCATGTGATACAGTACATGAGCCACTTTCCCGCCTGAGTAAGGCCCGTATATATAGGGTTTGAAATCAATTCTGAAAAAGCTCTTACCCCCGAAACGCTGCATAAAATAAACCAGCTTCTCAACAGCAAAAACAGAAGCGAATTCGCCGTATCTGTTCATGTCGGCAATCATCATCAGCAGCATAGCTCTGGCCGGAGTGAGTTTCACGCGCTCTGACTTCATCCTTTCAATAATCGCCTCTGTCGGCTCATAGAGATAGATTTCACAATCGACATCAGCCAGTGATCTTTCTATCATCTGCTTTACTTGAAGCCAGTCCAAACCGCCGTTGTGTGAACCTAACGGCGGAATTGCAATCGAACGTATCCCACGGACCTCTATTTCCCGGCGAAGAGCTTTGAGTCCCAGATCTATATAAGAATACTCCGATGGATAACGCCAATGAGTTTTTGTCGGAAAATTTACGATCGTCTTAACGCCCTGCATCAAGGTTCCCTCCTCTGTCACAAGCATCTCGCCGACATGAAGTTCCTTGTTCTGACAGACCTTACGGTAGATGCGGTAGTTTTCCGGAAACGCTTCCCGAAACTGCAAAGCAATGCCTTTTCCCATCACTCCGACAGTATTGACAGTATTGACCAAGGCATCAGCCTCACTTTCCAACAGATTTCCTTTTACGTAATGTATCATCAAAAATAATAATTAGGGGCCACGACAATCAGTTTTTCCGCAATTCCAAATGACTTCAGTTTCTCTTTGGCATCATCATTATAAACGATATAGCCTCTGATATAGTCAGGCGGAACATCTCCCTTTATCAGCAATTCCGCTTCCTTTCTACGCTTCAGATCAATATCCGAGTCATTGTTCCATTGGGAAACATACACGTCGTCATAATTTATTATCTGGCAGATCTCCGGCAGACGGTCTTTCTCATAAATCTTTGTAAGAGCACTCAGAGCATGACCATCAGTAAAAAAACAATCCACCTTGTCTCTGATAAGGTCTGCAAGACGCAATACACAATAGACGATTCCGGCAGGATCCTGCCTCCGGACTCCATTATAACCGTGCTGGATAACATAGAGCATCGGAGTGCGGGGACCTAAATAAAACGGGACATAATCACGGAGATTCTTCCCTCCGACCATCAGCATTTTTCGAATATTTATCACCTGCGGATCTCCGATACTGACAAATTTTTCATCACGCATTGAAGAATCAGCCAGTAAAAGCCCAAACTTCAGAATATGAGGAATATTGTCAATATGAGTGATGCGAAAAGCGTATTTCAATATCTTTCCCATAATTTACGAGAGTCGTTTAAGGTCCATGACTTCTTCCTTCAGAGCCGCTTTGTTCAATTCGATCTGTGTGGCCCATAAATCACCGATCGCCGATGTGTCGGCAAGTGCGATGGCACAGAGCATTTCAAAGTCATCCTCACCGGTCACTATACCGGCGAGCTGTTCCTTATCACGGCCTTTCCCAAGACAATCGCCTATGATATCATGGTAAATCACAAGCATACAGATTTCCCGGACATCCTCATCAGTCAAATTCCTGACTTCCTCTGACAGAATCCGCACCAGCATCTCCGCGGCATCGGCCGGATGATCGGTATAAGGCCGGGGCATTTTCCCATTGTCCCATCTTTTCTTCGGACCTTTCCCTATGTCATGCAGATAAGCCGCAAGCACAAGCAATGATTTCTTTGTCTCGGAAGCCTTTTTATAATACCCCGTAGACTTCATTGCTCTGACAACTTTTTTCGTATGATCTTCCAAAAAATCATCATGCGGAGAATAATCCTGATAAAGGCCGATTATGCCCTTTAGTTCAGGTAAAACCGAAAAATCCTCTTCAATCGCGGCAATCAGATCGGAAATCGTCTCGAACCGATACATGCCCCGCCCTCCGGACCTTTTTTTCTTTATCTTTTTCAGCGTAGTTTCGTAACTGTTTTTGAGGAACTCAGGCCCGGTTACAAGAGTCTCGTTCTTTCGGTCTCCGAAAAAAAATTTCGTGTAATAGAATTTATATCTTTCCAATGGAAAATATCCGTCAAAAAGGATCTTTGGTGCCTTTACGCCATTATCATCAAAAATCTTCTGCACAGACTTTTTCACATGCTCATTATAAACGACTATGTGGCTGATCTCACTGATATCGACTCTTGAAGCAATGAGCGCCTCCGCCATCTTCTTATGTTTATCCTCTTCCGAATCTTGTTTCCAACTCTTACTGTCTATTATTTCCCAGTCAAGTTCGTCAAGATCAGAGGTGTCATCGAAAAACTCCGGAGCCTCGGCAGTGTTTGCCGAAGCATCCGTAAAAACAGCGTCTTCTTTTTCAAGCCTGTCTATACTGACACAGAAATAGATTATACCTGGCTGGTCGACATTCTTCTGAATCAGTTTTGAAAGTAGCATCGGATTGATCGATGAAAAGTAGAACGGCACATAGTCATGTACCTTACCACCAGGCCCCACAGGCACATCCATCCGCGCTCTGCGCTCCTGAATGCGTTGATTGGCAATATTCTTATGCTTGATTTCTTTCTCATTCTTCAGATTGGTGCATAACAATCCGTTCTTGATTATCGAATCAAGATTGCGAATATCCGTAAAATGGAAAATATATCTGCCTTTATGCTTATGCGGTATTGCCATAATATTTTTTATTTTCTGCCTGGATGTTTAAGCTGACGGTCCGCACTCCGGCTGTCACTCTGCCGAGGAGGCGTAGAGGCCGATCATCGTGCCGGTGAAGTTGCCGGCGGTGCGGGTGCTCAGAAGCGAGGCGGGGAGGCTGCGGTCCATCAGGGTGTAGTCACCGTCGTCCTCGGCGAAGGCAAAGGTGTAGCTCCCCTTGCCGTCGGCTGTGATCTTCAGGCGCAGAGAGGCCGACAGATCCGAGAGCTGTGCCTCGAACTCCTCGCGTGAGCCGTTCTTGCTGCGGCCTATCACGCGGACCACCACATCTCCGTAGCTGTTCATGGTCTTGCCGAAGACAATGTTGCACTCGTCATCCTGGAAGAGCAGTAGTCCCGCTATGTCAGCCGACGATTCCGGCGTGAAATCATCAAGGCTCACGCTCACCTCAAAGGCACTTTCCGTGGCCCACATGCCGATGGCCGACGGCGATTTGCGGTCGGCCAGAGCCACTTCGGAGGCCACGAGGTTGAGGTTGCCGTCTTCATTAAGCCCGTAGAACGCGCTCTGCGGGTTGCGTATAAAGAAAGCCACGGGCGACAACGCGCCGTCGGCCCACAGTTCCGACTCGAATTCTTTCTGCGGACGCCCGGCAAGCACTTCGCCGGGTTCGGTTATGACGGGCTGGCCCTTTTTCCAGCTGACAGGATGGATAAAGGTCTCGCGCCCCATTATGTCATGGCCGTCGGCACTGTACGGACGCACTCCGAGATACACGGCCCACCATTTCCCATTCTTGTCCTCGACCAGATCGGCATGGCCCGTGCAGGTGACAGCGTCGGGACGCGCCGGATCGAGATCCTTCTGCGTCAGGATCGGGTTGATGCGGCAGGGGCGGAAAGGTCCTTTCGGGCTGTCTGACTCAAAGATCACTTCGCGGTGGTCAGGCCCGGTGCCACCCTCGGCACACATCAGATAATACTTCCCGTCTATATTATAAAGATGGGGACCTTCGATCCACACCGGTTTTTCCTCTATGTTGACTCCGCCGTCGACAATCACCTGCGACTCTCCGGTCACACGTCCCGCCTGCCAGTCGAAATCATGGATATGGATGGCTCTGTGGCCCTCATAGAGAGCTTCGCCAGCAGGCGAATCGTTGTTGACTATGTAGGCTTTGCCGTCACGGTCAAAGAGAATGCTCGGATCAATCCCGCCTACCTCCGGAAGCCACACCGGATCGCTCCACTCGCCCTGCTTCGGGTCCTGAGTGGTCACGTAGAATGTCCCGCCGTTGTCGACGAGAGTCGTGATCATGTAGAAAGTCCTGTTCTGCGGGTTATATGAGATGTCAGGAGCATAGATACCGCCGGAAATCCTCAGGCTGTCGGGCAGATCGAGCTGCTCGCGGCGGTTGAGCACATAGCCCAGCCGCTCCCAGTTGCGCAGGTCGGTGCTGTGCCAGACAGGCACTCCCGGAAAGAAGGCGAAGGAGGAGTTGACCATGTAGTAGTCATCGTCGACCCTCACCACCGACGGATCGGGATAGCAGCCGGGGAGCAGCGGCGCCCAGTCGGGAGAGGCCACCTCGCCTCCCTCTGGCAAGGTCACATTGTATGAGAAATCACTGAACACGGCCACGGGAGCCTCACGCTCATCGTTGCAGGCGACAACAGCCGCACTTGCCAGTAAAACCACTGCTGTTCTGGATAGGAATGTCTTCATGAGAGGTCAAGGTTTAAGAAGATTCTTGATTAAGAGGGTGGGATTTTGGAGGATTTTTTTAGTAGATTGAGCAGCCTGAGGTCAGCCGAAGCCGCCCCGCATGGTCCTCATACAAGTTTCTGACTGAGCACAGTCCTGCCGTCGATCTTCAGCTCGACACGGCCCGGCGCACTCAGGGGGATCATCGTGTCAGCAGCCGGAAGCAGGATCACGTCGCCGATCTTCAGCGTCGTGTAGCGGCTGATCAGGCTGATGGCCTCCTCGATGCGTGAAGCCTGCGGCGCAAGCCTCACCTCGACACCGTCGGCTGAGACCGCGATCGGATCCGCCCCCTTCGAGGCTTCGATCCACTCTCCGCAGACCAGGCTTGAATCCATTCCGGCCACAACCGAAGCCAGTTCGGGCGCCGAGAGCAACACGAGCCGCATGGCGCAGCTGATGCCGTCATAATAGCGCGAGGCGAACTTTCCGGAGATATTCTTGCCGAGACGGCTGATCTTCGCAGCCACACAGATCTCGGCCTGCCAGCCTTCACCCTCCTCAGGCATGAAAAGCGGACGTCCCTGCAACACGAGAGTGGAGTCGGGGATGAAATCGAGCTGCAACACCGGGGCAGTGGCTATGACACGTATTATCTTCATGACTGTTTGGGCATTCTGTTGTACATCACTGCCAGATGGGCATAGATCGAAGTGTTCTGCACCACCACGTCAGGGGCGGTGCGTATGCGGAAAGGCGTGAAGTTCCAAAGGGCCTTTATTCCGGCGGCCACACACATCTCGGCCACCTCCGCACAGCTCTCGACAGGCACGGCGATCACGGCGATCTCGGCCCCTAACTCGTCCACACGCTGCCTGAGTTCCGACAGCGGATAGATCGGCTTTCCGTCGAGCGTCTTGCCGACAACGGCGGGATTCACGTCGAAACCGGCCACGATGTCAAGCCCGTAGCGCGACAGACCGGAGTCTGCGATCAGGGCCGAGCCGAGACTGCCGACTCCCATCATCACCGCCTTGTGCTCGCGCCGGAATCCGAGAAAGTCATAGAGACCGCGCTCCAGTTCGCTGACTTCATAGCCTATGCGGGTCTTTCCCTTGATGTTGAGATAGGAAAGATCCTTGGCAATCTGCGACGACTCGACATTCAGCTCCTGAGAGATCGCAGTGGTCGAGACATACTCAACCCCCTGCGCCCTCAGGCGCGACACGCAGGCCAGATACCAGGGAAGGCGCGAAATGGCAGGTTCCGGAACATATTGTGCGTTGCTCTGCATAATTTAGAGGCGGTTTTTATTAGGATGACAATTCGAGTGCAATGACAGATGGTCCATCCTGGCACCAATCTCCTCACTGACCCTTCAAAAAAAACACTTGGTTGACCCATCAGGGACAAAAGTACAACATTTCCACCTATTATCAAAATAAGAGGTTGTTTAAAAACAATAGTTAAAATCTGAGCGACGGTATTATATTTTTTCCTTTTAATAATTTCATGTTTCAATAGTTAAAGTTACCTGAGCCTTGGTGTCTCTTTTGCTAAATTGTTGAAATTCATCAGTCACATAGCTCGCTATGCTCCTTCCTCATTTACAACAATTTATCTAAAAGATACACCACTCAGATTTTATCTCTTGTTTTTAAACAACCTCTTAAGGAGCGACTGATTTGGCTCTCAAACACATTTTTCGTAAATTTGCCCCTTGAATAAACACAGTCAATTATGGACCGCAAAGTTAGAGTGAGATTCGCCCCCTCCCCCACCGGGCCTCTTCATATCGGCGGCGTCCGCACCGCCCTTTACAACTACCTTTTTGCCCGCCGCCACGGCGGCGACATGATCCTCCGCATCGAAGACACCGACTCGAACCGTTTCGTGCCCGGCGCCGAGGACTACATCAACGAATCACTGGCCTGGCTCGGCATCAAGATCGACGAGGGCGTCCGCGAAGGGGGCAACTTCGGCCCCTACAAGCAGAGCGAACGCCGCGACATCTACCGCCGCTATGTCCGCCAGCTCCTCGACGACGGTAAGGCCTACATAGCCTTCGACACCCCTGAGGAACTCGAAGCTGCCCGCGCCGCTACTCCCAACTTCCAGTACGACGCATCAACCCGCATGTCAATGCGCAACTCTCTGTCCCTTCCCGCCGAAGAAGTGAAAAGCCTGATCGACGGCGGCACCCCCTACGTGGTCCGCTTTCTCATCGAACCGGGACGCGACGTGGAAGTCAACGACCTTCTCCGCGGAAAGGTGACCATCAACTCATCCATCCTCGATGACAAGGTGCTCTACAAGAGCGCAGACGACCTGCCCACCTACCATCTGGCCAACATCGTCGACGACCACCTGATGGAAGTCTCCCACGTGATCCGCGGCGAGGAATGGCTCCCCTCAGCTCCTCTCCACGTGCTTCTCTACGAAGCCTTCGGATGGGCCGACACCCGCCCCGACTTCGTCCACCTGCCCCTGCTGCTCAAACCCGACGGCAAAGGCAAGCTCTCCAAGCGCGACGGCGACCGCCTCGGCTTCCCCGTCTTCCCCCTCGAATGGCACGACCCCAAGACCGGAGCCATCTCGTCGGGCTACCGCGAATCGGGCTATCTCCCCGAAGCCGTCATCAACTTCCTCGCCCTGCTCGGATGGAACCCCGGCGACGACACCGAAATCATGTCGATGGAAGAGCTGATCAGCAAATTCTCCTTTGACCACTGCTCCCGCTCAGGCGCGAAATTCGCCTTCGACAAGGGCCGCTGGTTCAACCACGAATACATCCAGGCCACTCCCGACGCCGAACTCTGCCGCCTTTTCCGCCCCGTCCTTGAGGCCAACGGCGTGAACCCCGACGACTTCGGCGACGAATACATCACCCGCGTCATCAGCCTCGTCAAAGGTCGCGTCAACTTCGTGGCCGAGCTCTGGGACCAGGCCCGCTTCTTCTTCAAGGCTCCTGAGACCTACTCCGAAAAGGACATCAAGAAGCGCTGGAAGGAAGACACCCCGCAGGTGCTCGCCGAACTCATCGGACAGCTGCGCGAACTCCCCGACTTCAGCTCTGCCGCAGCCGAACCTCCGGTGCTCGAATGGGTGGCCTCGAAAGGCTATCACCTCGGCAACGTCATGAACGCCTTCCGCCTGACCCTCGTCGGCGAATGCAAGGGTCCCCACATCTTCGACATCACCGAACTCCTCGGCCGCGAAGAGACCATCCGTCGAATCAACCGAGGCATCGAAGCCATCAGACTACCCGAAGCCTAAAACTCTTCTCAACAAAAAATACAGACAGAAAACAAATCACATGATACGCGTAGGAATCATCGGCGGTTCGGGCTATGCCGCCGGAGAGTTGGTCAGAATTCTCCTCAACCACCCCGACGTAGAACTCAAATGGGTCCACTCGCGAACCGTGGCCGGACAGCGCATCGTCGACGTCCACCAGGGACTCCACGGCGAGATCGACATGAACTTCTCAAGCACGATCGACCTTAAGAACATTGACGTCCTCTTCTGCTGCCGCCCCGCAGGCAAGACCCGCGAGTTCATCGAGACCCACACCATCCCGGAAGACCTCAAGATCATCGACCTCGCCCGCGACCACCGCATCGAGGACGGCACCCATGACTTCGTCTACGGACTCTCGGAACTCAACCGCAAACCGATGGTGCGCGGCGCCAGACACGTGGCCAACCCCGGCTGCCTGGCAATGGCAGTGGAACTCTCGCTCATACCTCTGGCCAAAAACCTGCTGCTCAACTCCGACATCCACACAACCATCGTCACCGGCGCCACAAGCGAAGGAGCCGAACGCCGCCCGACCACCCACTACGCCTGGCGCAACGACAACATGGTGGTCTACCGGCCCTTCGCCCATCCGCAGACCCCGGAAATCATCCAGGTGCTCAAAGCCATGCAGCAGAGCTTCAACTCGAAGATCCACATCCTCCCGATGAGAGGCTCATTCTCCCGCGGCATCATGGCCGTCAGCTACATCGACTGCGCCCTTGATCTGCCGGAGATCATCAAGCTATACAGCGACTACTTCTCGGACCACAACTTCACCTTCATCACCTCGAAGATCCCCGACCTGAAGGACGTCGTCAACACCAACAAGTGCATCATCCACCTTGACAAGATCGACGGCAAGCTGCTCGTCACAGCCGTCATCGACAACCTGCTCAAAGGCGGAGCCGGCAACGCCGTCCACACCATGAACCTCCTCTTCGGACTTCAGGAGACCACAGGCCTCACCATGAAGGCCACCGGCTATTGACATCACACCGCGGTCTCCACGACCCGACACGACATCACAACCCTGCGGCTGCCCCTCGGCAGCCGCTTTTTCTTTGCGGCGGCGCGCCGCAGACTCACGCGCCCGCTTCGAACGCGCCATAGCCCTGTCGATCTCAGGTTGCAGCAAAGCGAAAACCATCATCACATCAATCCCGCAGGCCTTCACAGGCACCTGCCCGCGCTCCATATAAGCATCGATCATAAGCATACACTGTCGGATCAGCCGCTCAGGATCACCGTGACAGACACAAGCCATACAAACCCGGTGGTTTATATCCTTATAAAACTTTTCAGACACAGGGCGCTGCACCTTCACAACCCCCGCAGACATCGCATTAGGATTCTTCATAGCAAAAACAACAATTAAAAAAAGATTTTCAAGAGCATCCGACAACGCCCTCACATATATTATATTTTAGAACAGAATGAATTATATTTATAATCGTATGGAATAGAAGAATATAGAATATTTTATAGAACAGTTTGGAACGTTTTTATAAAATTAATATCGCCTGGAATAGCATCGAATATTTTATAAAACAGTTCGGATCGTTTTTATAAATAGATTAATATAGCCTGGAATAGCATAGCTATTTTATAGAACCGTTTGGAATGTTTTTATAAGTAACTCTTGAAAATTAATTTATACTTCCTGCGGTTACTTTGGAAAAACATATTACGTTTAATTTTAAAGAGTTACTTAGAATAATACCGGATAGTATATTCATAAAACCCTGTTCACACCGCAAAGATACAACCGCCCACCCCCTATTTTAGTGCGATAACACGAACCACCCCGAAAAAAATCCCCTGCTCCCCCGCGAATCAGGCAAGCTACGTAACGCCAACGGCACGTCCACCACCCCAGCCTCGCGTACCAGGCAAGCTGCGTAGCAGCGGGGAGAATCCAGGCCACGCCAAGGCGGGTCACATGGACGCAGGGGACCAGGCCGCGGAAGGCAG
>NZ_JAIDEN010000078.1 GCF_029054785.1 Duncaniella sp. | reverse complement strand
GAGTACGCGTCTGGGGGGCGTGAGGTCGCTAGTTCGAGTCTAGTCACCCCGACAAAAGCCAAGAAGATGAGATTCAGAAATGAGTCTCATCTTTTTTTTATTTTTAATCAAAAAAAGATTCTGAAATCATTGGGCGGTTACGGATTAATTTCGTAACTTTGTGGCCGATTTAGCCGTAGCGGGCTCGATTAAGCAGCGACAACGAGCCGGTCTCAGAGTCCTCGCCCGCCGGAATAACCTGAAAACCAATTAATAACAGATGTACGCTATCGTAGAAATCCAGGGACAGCAGTTCAAGGCAGAGCCTGAGAAGTTCCTGTATGTTCATTATCTCGGCGAAGCAGTAAAAGAAGGCGACAAGGTTGAATTCGACCGTGTTCTCCTCGCTCAGTCCGATGACGCAGTTAAAGTTGGCGCTCCCACCGTGGACGGCGCAAAGGTTGTATGCGAGGTTCTCACCCCGCTCGTAAAAGGTGAAAAGGTCATCGTCTTCAAGAAGAAACGCCGCAAAGGCTATCGTCGCAAAAACGGTCACCGTCAGTGCTTCACCAAAGTGTTAATTAAAGAAGTTGTAGCTTAACCCACTAAAATCTCAAAAAGAAATGGCACATAAAAAAGGTGTTGGTAGTTCTAAGAACGGCCGTGAGTCAGAAAGCAAACGACTCGGTGTAAAGATTTTCGGTGGTCAGCGTTGCAAAGCCGGCAACATCATCAAGCGTCAGCGTGGCACAGTTCACCACCCCGGTCTCAATGTAGGCATGGGCAAGGACCACACTCTGTTCGCTCTGATCGACGGTGTAGTTGTCTTCACTGAAGGCAAAGAAGGCCGCAAGTTCATCAACGTCCAGCCGGCTGAAGCATAATAGCCCCAGTCAAGGACTGATTAAACACTGAAAAAAACATCCGGACCGCAGAAATCACTCTGCGGTCCGGCTATTTTTTTTTAGAGACTCCCGGCCTCCACCATACACCGACCACACACCGGCAGCCACATCCGACCGTTTTTAGCCATCGGCATTGCTGAAATTTTCGGAAATTTAATTAACTTTGCTTTCCATCACCCTCCGTCCAACAACATCACATGGAAAAGAAAAGCATCCGCGACCTCAACCGCGTCGACATCGAGCACTTCCGACGCCAACCCAAAATATCACTGACCGTAGTCCTTGACAATGTGCGCAGCCTAAACAACATCGGATCCATCTTCCGCACCTGCGACGCATTTGCAGTAGAATCGCTTATGCTGTGCGGCATCAGCGCCTGTCCGCCATCGCCCGAAATACACAAAACAGCACTGGGCGCAGAAGACTCGGTAGCCTGGCGCTACTTCAGCACAACAGAAGAGTGCATCGGACATCTGCAACGCGAAGGCTACACACTCTGCTGCCTCGAACAGGTCAAGGGCAGCATCGAGCTTCAGGAATTCTCCCCGCAGCAAGGCCGCCGCTACGCCCTGATCCTCGGCCACGAGGTGGAAGGAGTAGACCAGGCGATAGTCAACCAGTGTGACGTCTGCCTCGAAATCCCCCAGCGCGGCACAAAGCACTCGCTCAATGTATCGGTTTCCGGCGGAATCGCCATCTGGCATTTCTTCTCACGCCTTATGCCCGTTTAACAGAAAGCCCGACAACAAACCATAAAAATCAGCCGAAATACATTTAGAAGTTGTTTAACAACAATAGTTAAAATCTGAGCGAAAGTTTTGAGGTGAATATGGCTCTGAATTGAAGGAGCATAGCGAGCTATGTGACTGAAATGAAGAGTCATAGGCGCCCAAAACTTTCGCAGACGACGGTATTATCTTTTTTTCTTTTAATAATTTCATGTTTGAGAATTTTTAAAGTTACCAGAGCCTTGGTGTCTCTTTTGCTAAATTGTTGAAATTCGTCAGTCACATAGCTCGCTATGCTCCTTTCTCATTTACAACAATTTATCTAAAAGATACACCACTCAGATTTTAACTCTTGTTTTTTAAACAACCTCTTACAATCATCTCCCTGCTAAATTCTACAAACCAAAAACACCTCATTTCTCTCATGAAAACCTCAGGCCTGCTCATCCTCGCCGCCATCCTCGGCTTCACAACAGAAACCAACGCACAATTACGGATAAACGAACTGATGCAGTCGAACATCGACTGCATCATGGACGACCTGAACGAATTTCCCGACTCATGGGTAGAACTCCACAACACCGGAACAACCACAGTCAACCTAAGCGATTACAGCCTGTCAGACAAAAACAATCCTGAAAAAGCCCACCGGCTTCCTTCAAAGACAATAGCTCCGGGCGGATATATCGTCATCTATTGCGACAAAGCAGCGACAGGCCTCCACACCCCTTTCCGCCTTGATTCAGGCAAAGGAGCCGCAGTCTATCTTTTCAGAAACGGCGTCATCGAAGACAAAGTCGAGGGACTCAAGAAACAGCCGGCCCCAAACATCGCCTACGGACGGTCAGAAGAAAATTCCGAGACATGGGGCTATCAGGCCACAGCGACACCCGGCGCACCAAACTGCCGGAAATTATGCAAAGACCTGCTCGGCGCCCCGATATTCTCCACTCCGGGCCGGGTAGCCTCGACCGCATTCAATCTCTACATTTCCCTCCCTGAGGATGCACCGGAAGGAACAGTCATCCGCTACACGACAGACGGAACAGAACCGACAGAGTCAAGCCGCAAATTCGGCTACGGGCTCAACATCAGCGCATCAACAACCATCCGCGCAAAACTCTTCCATCCCGACTACCTGTCGCCACGTTCGACAACCCACAGCTACATCTTTCTACCCCGTGAGATGACCATCCCGATCGTCTCGATGGTCACCGACCGCCGATATTTCTACGACAACACCCTCGGCATCTACGCTGAAGGACACGACAAGAACAACCCGAACTACCAGCACGACTGGCGCAGGCCGATCAATTTCGAGCTATTCACCGCCGAAGGAGAAGCGAGCGTCATCAATCAGCTTTGCGAGACACGCGTGAAAGGGGGCGCCTCACGAGGCGCACAGCTGAAATCACTGGCTGTATATGCCAACAAACGTTTTGGCGAAAAACGTTTCAACCATGAGTTTTTTCCTGACGAAGCTCCAGGGCTGGACGAATGGAAATCCATTGAAATGCGCAACTCAGGCAACGACTTCGACTATACCTATTTCCGCGATGCCCTGATCCAGCGCGTCATGGGCACGAACTGCGACCTCGACTGGCAACCTTGGCTGCCGACAGCATTTTTCATCAACGGCGAATATAAAGGAATGCTCAACATCCGCTCACGCTCCAACGAAGACCACATCTACACATTCTACAACGGCGAAGAAGACATCGACATGATCGAGAACTGGAAAGAGCTCAAAGAAGGAAGCTGGGACAACTACAACAGCTTCAAGGAGTTTTACAATCAGGACGGCCACACATTCGATGAATTCAACTCACTGATGGACTGCGGAGAATTTGCCAACCTTATGATCATGAACCTCTTCTATGACAATAAGGACTTTCCCGGCAACAACATCGTGTTCTGGCGGCCGCGCAGCGACGGTGGCAAATGGCGCTGGATAGCCAAAGACACCGATTTCGGTCTCGGCCTCTACGAAGCACCTTACAACTACAAGACATTCAACTGGTTCTATGACAATTCATACGACCAGAATCACAACTGGGCCAACAAACCTGAACACACCCGCCTGTTCCGCGCGCTGATGGATACACCGGAATTCCGCGACATGTTCATTGACCGCTGCGCCGTCTACATGGGCGACTTCATGAACTATCGCGGAACAGTCAAGGAAATTGACAAAATGTACGGAATGATACGCAAGGAATATCCCTATCACCGCAAACTCGTCAACCAATGGTGGCCGAATCACCCCGAAGAAGTTCAGAAGATGCGCACATGGGTCAGCAAACGCACTCCGTTTTTCTACACCCACCTGAGCGACTACTACAAACTCGGCACACCACGAACACTGATCATCGACGCCGGACGCACAGACGACATCACGCTCACCATAAACGGCATCAGCCTGAACAACCGCGACTTTGACGGGCAATTTTTCGCTGGAAGACAACTGCTTATCGAAGCCGGACACAAAGAAGAAGGCATGGCAATCGGCAGTTGGAAAATAACAGTCACCAGCGGCAGCAACAAAGCGACAGCCGAATACAAAGGAGCCGTACTTTCACTGACAATGCCGGATGCCGACAAAGTGGAGATCGAAAGCATCGCCACCCAAAGCTCAATCGCCGAAATCGAAGCCAATCCAAAGAGCGGCGGCATAGACTTCAGCCAGCCGTTCAAACTATATGACATTCAAGGACGTTTGTTAATGGAAGCCGGATCCGCCGAAGTCACCGGCAAACTCGCCAAAGGACTTTACATAGTCCGTCAGGGCGAAAACGCCGCAAAAATGCAACTCGGCGGAAGATGAGTCAGCAACAGTCTGAAAACGATCTGAAAGAGCGCCGGCAAGCGAAATCGCAGCAATAATTTTGCAGAAAGAAGATTTTTTTGTAACTTTACATTAGAAAACAATTCGAAACAAGTTACACGACTATGAATAAAGATTTTAGGAATTTCGCAGTGCACCATCTCGGCATGAACGGGCTTGCACTCGATCAATATGCCGCCTCGGCAGCCTCTCAAATCACCTCATCCTATATATCGCCCACAATCATCGAGGAACGTCAGCTTAACGTAGCCCAGATGGACGTGTTCTCACGCCTGATGATGGACCGCATCATCTTCCTCAGCACCGATGTCAATGACTATACAGCAACCGTCGTACAGGGTCAGCTGCTCTACCTCGACTCAGTAGACCCCGGAAAAGACATCTCGATCTACCTCAACTCGCCCGGCGGATCAGTGATTGCCGGTCTCGGCCTCTATGACACCATGCAGCATATCAAGAGCGACGTTTCCACAATCTGCATCGGTATGGCGGCTTCAATGGCAGCCGTGTTGCTCGTGGCAGGCGCCCAGGGCAAGCGCATGGCTCTCCCCCACTCACGCGTGATGATCCACCAGCCCCTCGGCGGCGTGCAGGGTCAGGCTTCCGACATCGAGATCACAGCCCGCGAGATCCTGAAATACAAAGCTGAACTTTACAAGATCATCGCCGACCACTCAGGAATGCCGCTCGAACGCATCGAAGCCGATGCCGACCGCGACTACTGGATGACAGCCGACGAAGCCAAGGAATACGGCATGATCGACCGCGTCCTCCTCCCTGAACACAAATAAATCATTCCCGTTACAGACACAGAATGGCAAAAAAAAACAACAACACCTCTAACAACGGAGTTAAATGCTCTTTTTGCGGAAAGGAACCCTCCTACTCCGACATTCTCGTGCCGAGTCCATTGGGTGACACGTATATATGCAGTGAGTGCGTCGATCAGATCGAAGGCCTTCTGAAGGATTATTTCCAAGAAAACCCCTCACTGCGTCCGGATAGAGCCAAAGGCAAAAAAGCCAAAGCGGAGACAGAGCCTGAAACCAAAGCCCTCCCCACTCCGGCTGAAATCCGGGCATTTCTTGACCAATACGTAATCGGGCAGGACGATGCCAAGAAATATCTCTCGGTAGCCGTCTACAACCATTACAAGCGTCTGGCCCAGGACAAAGACGATGTCGACATCGAGAAAAGCAACATAATCATGGTCGGCCCGACCGGCACAGGAAAAACCCTGCTTGCCAAGACGATAGCCCGGCAGCTCGACGTCCCCTTCGCAATCGTTGACGCCACAGTGCTGACCGAGGCCGGATATGTCGGCGAGGACATCGAAAGCCTGCTTGTCAGACTGCTCCAGGCCGCAGACTACGATGTGGCCAAAGCCGAGCGAGGCATTGTCTTCATCGATGAGATAGACAAAATTGCACGCAAAGGCGACAATCCGTCGATCACACGCGACGTTTCCGGCGAAGGAGTTCAGCAGGGACTGCTCAAACTGCTCGAAGGATCGGTTGTCAATGTGCCGCCGAACGGAGGCCGCAAGCATCCTGAGCAGAAGATGATCGCAGTCGACACCAAAAACATCCTCTTCATCTGCGGAGGTGCGTTTGACGGCATCGAGCGCAAGATCGCCCACCGACTGAACACCCACGTTGTCGGTTTCACCGGAGGTTCCACACGCTCAAAAGTCGACTCTGACAACTATCTGCAATACATTGCACCGCAGGACCTCAAATCCTTCGGCCTGATTCCGGAAATCATCGGCCGTCTGCCGGTGCTTGTCCACCTCGATCCCCTTGACCGCGAAGCCCTCCTCAGAGTGCTCACCGAGCCTAAAAACGCCATTACCCGACAGTATGAAAAACTGTTCGCAATGGACGGAGTCAAGCTCATCTTCGCTCCTGAAACCCTTGAATTCATTGTCGACAAAGCAATTGAATACAAGCTTGGCGCACGCGGCCTCCGCACAATCGTAGAGACAATCATGATTGACCCGATGTATGAGACCCCCTCTACCGACATCAAGGAACTGGTGATCGACCGCGCCTTCGCTGAAGAAAAAATCCGCAAAGCCTACATCGGCTGACGGACGGCTACAATCCGGTTCAAGAGGCTATTGAAAAACAACCTCAAGGATTCAAGCCTCCCTGCGGAAGCGAACCAATCATAATTTATTCAACCTCTCCACGAGGGTGTTGCAGACCCTCCGTCAAAATCGCCCCGGTCAGAGGCGCTTTTCAAAGCGCCAACAGCCGGAGTGATAGATTCCCGGATAGCCGACAGGGCAAAGCGTCACTATCCGCAATCACGGTTTCTGAAACACCACACTCCCCTCAGTTCTCTCACATTTCAGTCTCACTCCTCCAACCTGAACGAAATCCCATGAATCAACGACTTCACGAAGCACTTAAAGAGCATTTCGGATTTGACACATTCAAAGGCAACCAGGAAGCCATAATGACAAGTCTCCTTGAAGGCAACGACGTATTCGTCCTCATGCCGACCGGAGGAGGCAAATCGCTATGCTACCAGCTTCCGGCCCTCATGATGGAAGGCACTGCCATAGTAATCTCACCACTGATTGCCCTGATGAAAAATCAGGTGGATGCCATGCGTCACTTCAGCTCGGCCGACACTGTCGCCCACTTCCTCAACTCCTCGCTCAACCGAGCAGCGATCGACCTTGTGAAATCAGACATCACAGCCGGTCGCACGAAGCTCCTTTATGTGGCTCCTGAGTCGCTGACCAAGGAAGAGAACATTGAATTCCTCAAGACTGTGCCTATCTCCTTCTACGCAGTCGACGAAGCACACTGCATCTCGGAATGGGGTCATGACTTCCGCCCTGAGTATCGCCGTATCCGTCCGATCATCAACGAAATCAACGTCCGTCCGATGATCGCCCTGACAGCCACAGCGACGCCCAAGGTCCAGCACGACATCCAGAAGAATCTCGGAATGCAGAATGCCAAGGTGTTCAAGTCATCGTTCAACCGCTCGAATCTCTATTATGAGGTCAGACCGAAAACATCCAACATTGACAAGGATATAATCAAATACATCAAAAACAATCCCGGAAAATCAGGCATCATCTATTGCCTGAGCCGCAAAAAAGTCGAGGAACTCGCCGAAATGCTCGTTGTCAACGACATCAAGGCACTCCCCTATCATGCAGGAATGGACGGCGCCACACGCAGCGCCAACCAGGATGCGTTTCTGATGGAAAAAGTGGATGTGATCGTCGCCACAATAGCGTTCGGGATGGGTATCGACAAACCGGATGTGAGATTTGTTATTCACTATGACATGCCCAAGTCGCTCGAAGGATACTACCAGGAGACGGGCCGTGCCGGCCGTGACGGCGGTGAAGGACAGTGCATCACGTTCTATGCCGCCAAAGACCTGCAAAAGATGGAAAAATTCATGCAGGGCAAACCGTTGGCCGAGCAGGAAATCGGACGCCAGCTTCTGCTGGAAACCCAGAGCTACGCTGAGGCAAGCAGTTGCCGTCGACGCTCTCTGTTGTTCTACTTCGGAGAAGAGTTCACCACCGACAACTGCCAGAACTGCGACAATTGCATTAATCCAAAGAAAAAAGTGGAAGCTAAAGACGATTTATGTGCAGTGCTTGAAACCGTAATAGCACTGAAAGAAAAATTCAAGGCCGATCATGTCACCGACGTACTTCTCGGCCGGACTACCGCTGATGTGACATCCTATCAGCATGACCAGCTCGACGTCTTCGGATGCGAGCAGGGCGCTGACGAAAAACTTATAAGCGCCGTGATCCGCCAGGCAATTCTTGCCGGCTATCTGGACCGCGACATCGAGAACTACGGTCTTCTGCGCATCACATCCAAGGGCAAGAAATTCCTCTCGAAACCCGAATCGTTCAAAGTGGTCGAAGACTCTGACTTCAGCGAGGACGCAGAGCCTGAAATGATCAAGAGCGGCGCATCGTTTGCCGCCGACGACGAACTTTACAGCATCCTGAAAGACCTCCGCAAGAAGATTGCCAAGCAGCTCGGTCTGCCCCCCTATGTCATCTTCCAGGATCCTTCGCTCGAAGCGATGGCCACCACTTATCCCATCTCGCTTGAAGAACTGCAAAACATCCCCGGCGTAGGGGCCGGAAAAGCCAAGCGCTATGGTGAGGACTTTGTCAAGGTGATCAAACGCCATGTCGAAGACAATGAGATCGAGCGTCCGGAGGATCTGCGCGTCCGCAGTGTGCCGAGCCGCAACTCCACCAAACTCTTCATCATCCAGTCGATCGACCGCAAGATTCCTCTGCCCGAAATAGCCAAAGCCAAAGGACTCGAATTCGGCGAACTCCTTGACAGAATCGAAGTAATTGTCTATTCCGGCACAAAGATCAACATCTCCTATTATATCAATGACATAATGGACGAGGACTCGCAGGAAGAGCTCTTTGACTTCTTCAAGGAATGCCAGACCGACGATCTCAACGAGGCCTACAAGGAATTCGGCGAAGACTACACGGAAGACGAGATCCGACTGATGCGCATAAAGTTCCTCTCGGAGATGGGAAACTGATTCTCACCATAAGCAACTGAACAGCAAAAGAATGAACAAGGTCATTGACTATCGCGACGTAGAACTCCACCGCCAGGATCTGATAGCCCTGCGCCACGTCAATCTGACAGTTGGCGAAGGTGAGTTCATCTACCTGCTCGGAAAGGTCGGAAGCGGCAAATCAAGCCTGCTGAAATCAATATACGCCGACATCCCCATTGCCGGCGGAGAGGCTCACGTCCTGGACTATGACCTGAACACGATCCGTCGCCGCGACATCCCCTACCTGCGCCGTCAGATAGGCATTGTATTTCAAGATTTCCAACTTCTGACCGACCGCAGCGCCTACGCCAATCTGAAATTCGTGCTGGAAGCGACCGGATGGAAGGACAAAGCCGAGATCGAGACACGCATCGAGGAAGTGCTCAAAGGGGTCGGAATGCTCAACAAGAGCTACAAGAACCCGCATGAGCTTTCGGGAGGCGAGCAGCAGCGCATCGTGATAGCCCGCGCACTGCTCAACCATCCGCGCCTTCTTCTTGCAGACGAACCCACCGGCAATCTGGATCCCGCGACAGGTGAAGCCATCGTCAGCCGGCTCCATGACATTGCCGGTCAGGGAACCACCGTGATAATGGCAACGCACAATCTCAGCTTCGTGGACCAGTTTCCGGGCCGCGTGATCCGCTGCGAAAACCATACCGTAAGCCTGAGCGATTGATCTTCCGGACTGCTCAGTTTCCGGCACAGACCTGTCAAGAGGATTTTTAGAGGTTGTTTAAAAACAAGAGTTAAAATCTGAGTGGTGTATCTTTTAGATAAATTATTGTAAATGAGAAAGGAGCA
>NZ_JAIDEN010000077.1 GCF_029054785.1 Duncaniella sp. | reverse complement strand
TCCTTTCAACACTCTGATTGAGGGTTTTGTGTGCTCTTTAATGTTTAAATTGGTTTAAAACTAAACATACTCTTAGACTCTACGATTTCAATTCGTTAGCCAGAATTTCATTCACCGCATTCGGATCATGACCGGCAAAGAGGATTTTTCCATCCGGACTGATCAGGAGCATATATGGAATGCCGCTGATCTGATAGGCTTTCTGCGCCGGCTCGACGAGTTCTTTGTTCAGCCAGAGCTGGGTCCACTCCATCTGCTCTTCCGACATAGCCTTGCGCCATGGCTTCTCGGCGCTGTCAAGCGAGACGGCAATAATCCGGAGACGGTCACCATACAGATTGTAAAGTTCACGGACATGTGGGATCGAAGCACGGCAAGGACCGCACCACGAAGCCCAGAAGTCTATCATGACATATTTCCCCGGTGCCATGAACTCCGACAGTCTGCGCTGAGTGCCGAGTGTGTCAATGGCGGTAAAATCGCTATACGGACTGTTGCGCTGAAACTTGCGGGCGTAGGCCAGTTTCTTTCTGACTGAGGCAAGCCGCGCAGTGTCGGCCATCTGAGCCACCTTGCCTTCAATCTCATCAAGTTCCGGAGATATGAACGAAAACGGCTCATCAAGTAATTCGCCCCAATAACGCCCCGAAATACTATAACCGGGATGTTCGGTGATAAAACGCTTGCGGGCCGCCTGCTCCTGAAGATTCGCAGCGGCATATTCAGCTTTCAGACGCTTCTCGTCATCCTCAGAGCGACCTTTCTTCTTGTCGACATAGAGGTTGTAATGAGCCTGCTTGCTTGCAAACACATACGGATACATGAAATCCGTGTATTCCTTATACTCCCGCTGTGCCTGTCCGCCTTTGACGGTCGTGTTGCGCTCCTGAGTGAGTCCGAATGTACCGAAGTAGAAGCCGGGGGCCACGCTGTCGATATGGGCGGCGCTGACAGCCATGTCTGTGTTCTCTACCATCAGACAGACAGCCTTGTCCATCTCACCTTCGCGCAGGCTCTTGATTCTGATTTCACACAGAGTCGGAGATGCTACTGATCCGGTCAGGACAAAAGTGCCATCACTGGCTTTGGTCTCGGCGAGATTTTCTCTCGGACCGCGTTCCTGACCTACAAGCAGAACTTCTGTTCCGGCCTTAAGACCCGGAATGTCGGCTTTTATTCTGAATCCGCCCTGAGTCTGCGCTCCAAGTCCGAATGCAGAGCCTACGAGGACTGACAATATCAACGATTTTTTCATTTTCATTCTGTTTTAGATGTTTTTTCACTTGCCGAGTTCAGCCTCAATGCAGGCTGTGATCTCACGTGGCATATTTGTGGAGCAGATAACCTCACCCTTGTCGTTGAGCAGCACAAGGCGCGGTATGGTGGTGATGAAAAAGGCCTGTGTGCCTTTTGCCATCTGATCTCCGGCCTGGAGATGAAACTGGGCCCATTCCATTTTTTCCTCGTCCATAGCCTTGCGCCAGGGCTCTTCGGTCTCATCGACTGAGATGCTGAAAACATTGAGCCTGTCGGCATACTTGCTGTTCAGTTCACGCACATGAGGGATGGCCGAGCGGCACGGTCCGCACCATGAGGCCCAGAAGTCAATGAAGGTGTATTTGCCGGGGGTGAGCAGCGAGGCAAACGGAGAGGTCTTGCCGTCGGTATGTGTCACTTCGAATTCCGGACACTGACGTCCGAATGCATATTTCAGAGCGAACTTCCGGCGCTTCTCCACTGTGGATGTGCGCGCAGTGTCGGGGCAGGCTTTCACAAGGTCGGCCATAGCGTTGATCTCGTCAGCCGAATAGGTAAACACCTTTTCAAGTTCACGCTGCACGAGATAAGCCGAGTAGTTATAGTCAGGATGCGCGGCTATGAATTCGCGCTGGGCTTTCAGCAGATCGGCTTTGGCCGCATTCTTGATTGCGTCATATTTCACGATCGTATCTTCATTGCCGTTGGAGTCGAAATATTTTTTGGCCGACAGATACGATGCGTCACGCTCTTTAAGCTCTGCATCCATGACAGCCGCCACATAGCGGTCAAACTGCGAGTGGGCCTCGCTGCCTGTCACTCTGACATAGCGCTCGTCATCTCTGACATTACGCAGGCTGTCAAAAGGCAGTTCGCTTGTAAGCGTCATGGCTCCCGGCTCAGCAATGACGCGGGTGGAGAAAGATCTCATGAATTCCTGACGGGCAGGGACATATTTCAATACCGAAAATTCACACACAGTGGGTGATTTCAGCTCACCTGCAAGTTCAAAGGTTCCGTTGCTGACCACAGCCGATCCGATCCGGCGGATCTCACCGTTGGGGTCCTCGACATCATTCAATACAACTTTCAGGCTGTCTGACAGACCTGGAATCGAGCCTTTGAGGCTGAAATTGTCTGCGGCAAATGCCGGAACAGACAAAGTCAGGGCCATAAGCCCTGACAATGAGATTTTAGCAATGTTCGGTTTCATGTTTTATTCCAATGTTTTACACTAAGAGGTCGTCATTTATTCGGCATCTTTGACCCAACGGACAGACATCAGCTGCTGGGTAGAACAAGCTTCGCGCCATATGCCGCCTTGCCCACCCAGGAACTTACGGAAATATGCGCTTTCTTCATCTGAGGTCGAGCTTAATGGTCTGAGTGTTGATGTCCAGTAATAGCCATAAACCTGTTCGAAATCAAGGTCAAGAGAGATCCTGCCAAATGCCGGCTGAAAAATAAATGCTCCACCAAGCTGCATGGCCAGTTCTGTGCCACTACCCTTTTCCTGCAGGCGGAAAGCCTGGCCATTACCGCGACGGCCCGTGCGGTCAGTGCCAGTCATGCCAAGGTGGCGTTCAAGTTTCTGCCAGTCATCATCGGAAGGCAGACGCCAACCCTCAGGAGCTGAAGCCACAGCTCCGGCATAGTTCATCAGATTGCCATATTCAGGCAGATATGACTGCTCATATTCATCCACCGCATCATAGTCAATATAGCCATAATCATCTTCAAACAACGTTTTCCATAAAAAACGGTTGTAATATTTGTTGTCAAGAATGTATGGGCCATTTTTTGCATTCGAGGTCGTCCACAACAGATCGCCGATACGCACCCAGTCATAGACATTACCATCATTATCCGTCACAGTGCCGCGTTCCGCAGGGGTAATTTTCGGCAACTTGTCATCATCATCGCTACATGAGGAGAAAAGAAGCGGAGCTACGGTCAGGAGAAGAAATATATACTTTTTCATTGTTGATCAATATTAAAATTTATAACCGGTCTGTTCAATCAGAGACTTCATCAGATTGTATTTTTCCATAATTTTGGCATACTGTCCGAATTCAGCTTCGAAATCTTCTTGAGACCGTTCAAATACCGCATCATAGAACATACTGAAATCATCGTCGGAATATGGCAGATTGTCATAATGCAGTCTGTCTTTCCAATCTTTATAATATGTCAGGAACCCGATTTCATAAACCTTAGTGATATCTCGATCCCAATCATCAACATAATCAACCACATCACCTCCAGATCCGCTATTATACGACAGATTGGTCCATTCACGAGCATTCTCAGACGATGAATTGAACCTTGCACTGACAAGGCTTTTACACAATCCAAAAGTCCAGTCTTCCTCATCGGCCTCGTTTTCGGCTTCAACCCAGCCGTTTATGCTAACGCCAAGACAGCGCCAGCAGGCAAGAGTGTATTCATTCCAAGGATTCCACGACTGAGTTCTTGATTTCAGACTATTCAGCAGCAGAACTGAATAGGGGGATATCGTAGAACCTTCGATATGGGGCAACACGTTCTTTTTAAACAGTTCCGCACCCTTGCGCATATCGTCAATATCTGTAATCTGTTCCGTTTCATATTCCAGATATGAGTTGTATGTATTGTAGTTCCATTTGAAATCTATCTTATTTTCACGATACAGATTATTGCCATCGCTATCTTTCCCGATCAAAGTCGGATTCAGCTCCTCAGAGAAAAGCAGATGTATTCCGGTTTCTTCATGAAATTCCCGTCGCAGAACCGACACAGGGTCCACAGCATCAGTCGGGATAGAGAACAGATCATCTTCCGCATGGCTCGGAGTCAGCACCTCTTCATCAGAACAAGCGGAGAATTGCATTCCGGCCATTACAAGCAGTCCGTATATAACTATTTTTTTCATAATTCCATTCTGTTTTAATGATTGATAATTACCAGTCCCAGTCATCCCAGTCGTCATCATCTTCCTAAGGTTCAGTGCGGTTCGGTACTCGGTCAGGACGGCTATTATTGCCGAGAGACACCTGGAAATTGCGGACAGCACGAGGTATCGGCAATGTGTAGGCCAGATCATACTTTTCCAAGGTATAGGTTTCGATATAATCCACGCCAGACGGATAAGATGTCCGATAGAAAATATAGTCATGGGTGATGACTTTTGACCAGGGATATGGCTGGCATACGGTGTAACGGCGCAGGTCAAACCAGCGGTGTCCCTCAAGAAGGAATTCCCTTGCCCGTTCCTCACGGATCAGATCAATCAGATCGTTGCCGCTTTCAGTAACATTCACAGATCCTTCCATACGGGTTTTAAGAAACTCCTGAAGTCTTGCACGGGCCGCACCCTCTTCACCGGAAAAAGCCTTGGCCTCGGCATAGGTCAGATAAGCCTCCGGTGTGCGCAGAAGGAAGGTGCTTGACACCTCGTTATAGTTTGAATATTTGCTTCGCTGCCCGTTGACTTTCCTAAACACATTATCAAGATCCATAACTTCCGATTTGCCGATATAGCGCTCCTTACGGAGATCATCACTGCTATAAAGAGCCAGCATATCATCAGATACATAATAGCCTGCCGGCTCTTCCAGTCCCCATGATACAATGTCGGCAAATGCGCTCGCTATGCTGTAGCCGCCCATACTGAAAATAGTTTCAGGAGAAGTCTTGTACAGACAATCATCACCTACAGCTCTCGAACGCAGATCAAGCAGAGCATCCTGGACTGAAAGAACTTTTTCTGCATATTCAGCAGCCTTCACCCAGTTCTGCATATAGAGATAGACACGGCTCTGCAGAAGATTCACTGCCACGACATTTGCCCTGTAAATCGACTTCCGTGTTTTACCGTCAAGGAAACGTTCTGCATCTTCAAGGTCAGATATTATCTGTTTATAGACGTGGTTCAGAGGGAAACGCTGAAACTCAACATCTTCAATCGTACCTGTCAGCTTGACCGGCACCCCCATATCAGTATCGGCAGTGGCAGGATCATATGGCTTTCCATAGAGGTTAGCCAGAATGAAGTAGTAAGCGCCACGGAGGAAGTAAGCCTCGCCTTTTACCCTCTCTTTTTCCATTGCATCATCGACTTTATTCTCAGGCTGCTCATCTATCAGTTCAAGAACCATATTGCAGACATTGATGCGTTTATAAAGGTCATTCCAATACTTTTCATCCCCGCCTGTGTACTGACGCAGCTGGTCGACACCGGTATCGGCCATCCAGGTATAGAACGGGAACATCTCTTTCGTATAATAATCATAGCCAAGACTGTAGTATGCTTCATACGTATGGTCAGGCGTCATCTCATCAGACATGAAATGGAGAATGTCGAGATTCGAGCTGTTATCCGTTATTTTTGTAGGCGGAAGGTAGGCATCGCCAAGCAATACCTCGTCAAGGTCAGACCAGCTCTCCACTTTTGCAAGATCCTGAGAATATTCTTTAAGAAAGTCTGAGCATCCTGCCGTTGTCATAGCCAAGACCCCGGTCAAGGCAACTGTAGTAATATATTTTTTTATTTTCATAAATCTTCAACCGATTAAAATGATACGTTAAGGCCAAATGAATAGCTCGGACGGTCTGAAAGCTGGATAGTGGTAAATCCGCCCTGCGTCGGAGTCTGACCTTTAAGCTTGCTGTCACACCAAGTGTGGAGGTTGTTGCCGGAGGCATGAAGCTCCAGACGGCTTAGACCGAATTTGGCAATCCAGCGTTCAGGCAATTCATACGAAAGACTGACTGTAGACAGTTTCAGATAATTTGCACTCACAACTCGCACGTTACTGTAGTCATACATGTCCCATGCATTGTCAGCAATACGCTGAATACCAAGATCAGAAGCCGCTCCTGTGGTGCTCCAATGGTCGGAATAATTAAAATATGAAGGATGTCCGTTGCCTATAATCGCTGGAATATTGGTGTGAAGTTCATCACCGGGCATCATCCAGCGTTTGAGATAATCACGACTGAGATTGTTTGACGGCCATATCTCGGCTGCACTCATATAGACTCCGCTTGAGCCGTCACCGGAAGTAGATCCGACACCACTATACATGCCGAACAGACGGGTCTTGGCTCCCAGACTATAGGCAAATGTAGCGGATGCATAGAGTCGCTTCCAGCGCAGACGGGTGCTCAGGCTTCCGGACATAAATGGCTCACGAGAACCGGAGGCTACCAACACTTTGGTATAAGTGTCGTACTTGTTGAGACCTGCAAGATCTATATAATGATCGTGCCAGTCATCAAACATCGGGCCGCCGTCAAGAGGATTCAGACCGATAAAACGGTATGAATAGAACGTTCCGACTGATTTGCCTTTGACAATGGCTGAGCCGTTGAGGAAGTCAGACAGTTGGTAAGATTCTCCTGCCGGGAGAGTCTGTACGGAGTTTGTCACGCGTGAGAATGATGTCGAGATGCTCCACTGCCAGTCGCGGGTCTGTATGGGACGGCCGGTAATGCCGATGCTGTAGCCGTTGTTCTGGATGTTGCCGCCATTGACCACATAAGATGAGTAGCCATTGATTGTTGAAATCGACTTGGTCATGAAAGCGTCTTTGGTATGCTTCCAGTAGAAATCACCTTCAATCTGCAGGCGGTTATTAAACATTCCGAGTACCCAGCCGAAGTTCACGCTGGTGGTCTTCTCCCACTTCAAATCGGGATTCGGATTGCTGACCACAGATGATGTAAATTCTCCGAAATAATCATCCATCGGATTCTTCTGTATGATCATCACAGGATACTGGTTGGAAAGCATATTGCCCTGGAAACCATAGCTGCCTTTGATTGTCAGCTGGTCAAGCCAGGTCTGCTGCCTGATGAAGTCAAGCTGAGCTGCGTCAAACGAACCGGAAACCGACCATACGGGCAGGATCTTGTCATTTGAGCGGTCGCCGAAATTGTTTGATCCGTCAATACGCATGTTGGCATTGAGGAAGATCATACGGCGCCAGTTGTAGCTCGCTGTGGCATATGCAGAAATGATATTCGATTTCGAATCTGTCAGCGAGGGAACGTTTGACGCAAGCCAGGCTGCATAATCAGTATAGTTGTCAAGATTGATATTAGACACAAACATCATACCTCGATCAGGGAAATATCCGCGGTCCACACGGCTGTAGCCCTTATAGCGGTTCTGAGATGCTTCAAAACCGACGCCGCCGCTGAAGTTATGGATCTCGTCATCGAAATATTTGTTCCAGTCAAGCTGCACACGTGCAGTCCAGCTGCGCTGACGAGTGTTGCTTTTGCTTAGTTCACCACCCTGCGGCATAAGCGAGGATGATCCCGGAGTCTCGCCATACTCACATCCTCGGAGATCGGCGGCATACCAGGTATGGTCTCCCCAGTAACTTTCAATATCCGTAGCTGCGCTTGTGTATGACAGAATAGCATTGGCTGTCAGCCAGTCAGTGAAACGGAATTTCAGGTTGGCATCAAAGGTAAACGATGACTGGTCCTGCTTCACACTGCTGTTTTCAAGTTCGTTCAGAATATTGAAATTATTGGGCGTTGTGTAACTCTTGTATTTACCATAATAGTAGTATTCGCCGTTTTCATCGTAGGCCGGAATAGCACGGCTGGTAGAGTAGGCATATTCTACCGGGCTGATGCTTTCCTGATAGTACTCACGGTCAGAAACGTTGCCTTTTACACCGAACGAGCCGGTGAGCCATTTAGCGAAATTGACATCGAGGTTCACAACAGCGCTGTAGCGCTTGTTGGTAGTTCCTTTGACAACGTCATCATTATCCACATAGCCGAGAGACGCATAATAGGTTCCGCGTTCGCCACCGCCGCTGAGGCTGACTGTGTGCTGCTGCGAGAAACTGTCATGAGTCAGGAGGTCGAACCAGTCAGTGTTCAGCACTTCCAGGGCTGCAATCTTGCTGCTCAACTGTGCTTCGGTTATCTTGCCTTCATAAAGCTGCTGCATCAATGCTTCATAACCGACCACAGGAGCATTGTTATTATACCGATAATGGTCGGCGAACAGCTCGCGCGAGAGCTGGATGCGTTCCTTGGAGCTCATCACGTCGACAGACGAGTCGGTATAGCGCGGGCGGAGCTTCCAGGTGAAGTTGTTGTTATAGCGGATTGTCGGTTTGCCTTCTTTACCGCGCTTGGTGGTGATGACGATCACACCATTGGCGGCCTTGGTGCCGTAGAGGGCTGTGGCAGAAGCATCTTTAAGCACGTCGAGGCGCTCGATGTCCTGCGGGTTCAGACCGGCGATTGCGTTGCCGATACGGTTGACGTAGTCCGGATCATTGAGGTCTTCAGCCGAGATTTCCACCGGGTCGTTGACCACGATTCCGTCAACCACCCAGAGGGGTTCACGGTTGCCGATGATCGACGAGGTGCCTCGGATGCGGATCTTCGGAGCGACTCCCGCTTCACCGGAATTTGAGACATACATCATGTCAGGGATCTGGCCTTCGAGCATCTGGTCGATCGAGAGCGCGTCGGCACGAAGAATGTCCTCGGCCTTGATAGAGGTGATTGCCGAGGTCGATGCGCGCTTGTCGATCACCTGATAGCCGGTGACCACAACTCCGTCAAGTTCGTTGGAATTGTCGTCTTCAAGCACTATGTTGAGGGGCTTTCCGGTCCAGTTGACCTCTTTGCGCTTCATACCGATATAAGAAACGACGATTACCGCATTGGTCTGACCGTTTGACGGGAGCGAGAACTCTCCGTCAATGTCGGTGGCAGTGGCCACTTTCGACGACTTTTTCAGCCAGACAGATGCTCCCGGCAATGGTTCTCCGTTGCTGTCGGTCACACGGCCTGAGACCTTTACTTTAGATGCCTTCTGTCCGACCTGTTTTGAGAGAATAATTGATTTGTCGACTATCTCATAGCCGAGACCCAGTTGCTCTCCGACCACATGGTTGAGAATCTGCCTTAGGTCCATGTCGTGATATGAACCCGTGATGGAGCGCCCGGCGCTCCCGCTGAGTATGCCTTTGTTATAGACAAACTCATAGCCGGTGGCTTTCTTGATGGCTTCAAACGCCGCTTCCGGCGAATCGCCATTGAAAGTCAAGTCGTAGTTGGCGGCAAATAACGCCGCGGGCATGAAAAGCCCTCCAACTAACACTGTCAATAATCTGCGTTTCATCTAATTTGAAGTATAATGATTGGTTAGAATTTTGTAGATTAGATTCTTTATTACTCTTTACTGCGTGCAACGATCACTTTTCCGTCATCGACCTTAAAGCTGATGCCACCACATTTTTCAAGTATCGAGATTGCGGTCTTGAAATCGGAATAGCGCGGGATGCTTCCCATGAATTCTTCCTCTCCGAGAGAGGCGTCGGCGAATTCATAGTCGAAGTTATACCATCGGCTCAGATCCTGCATGATCCGCAAGAGGGTCTGATGTTCGAACACAAAGCGCCCCTTGCGCCAGGAGGTAACCACTTCGGTGTTGACCGGTCGCACCCTGACTTTCATGTCGGAAATGCCGAACACGGCCTGATGGCCCGGAGTCAGGAAGAACTCGCCCCCTACCTCATCGGCCCGGCGGAGTGACACTTTGCCTTTTTCGAGTGTGGTATAGACTTCACTTTCCTCCGGATAGTAGCGTATATTAAAAGAGGTGCCATAGACCCTGATCAGCTGCCTGTCGGTCTCGACATAGAAAGGCCGCAGACTGTCGGTTGCCACAGCAAAATAGGCTTCGCCTTCTATGCGCACCTTTCTGACATCGCCATTGAACGTCTTGGGATAATACAGTTTTGATGCCGAGTTGAGCCAGACTTCTGTCCCGTCCTCAAGCTGCACCTTGAACTCTCCGCCACGCGGCACATCAAGACAGAAGTCTTGGTCCAATGAATCGGCCTGACTTGTGAGCAACACGGATGCGACCACTGCCGTATCGGATGCGTTAAGCGCCACGTTATGGCCTGTGGCATCTGAAAGAGTAGCGTAAGTCACTCCGGGTTTGATCTCCTCGATAGCTGTCACCGACGATTGCTGCCCGGCCATCAGGTCTGAATTACGGACTTCATCGCGCCCTCCGGTATAAAACAATGCACCACAGACAATCACAACGGCAAGCACGGCGGCAACAGCCATATAATGGGCCATGCGTTTGTGCCACATCAGTTTGTTGACCTGATGTTGCATGTCACGGCATCTGCGCTGAGAATCTACCATCTGCCAGAGATCCAGCGCCGCTTTCAGCGAGGCCGGATCGGTCAGTTTCATGTAGAGCCTGCGGTTTTCTTCACTCTGATCACGCCACAAGTTCAATTCCGCTTCTTCCTCCGGAGAAAGCGTTGCCGATATCCTTTTTATCAATAGCTCACTTATGCGATTCATTCTTGTCTGAAATGAGAAATGTTAAATATTGGCTACAATTTAAACAGGGTATAATTCTTTTTTTGGTTAAAAATCCTTTAGAAGTATTTCTATTTACTATTCGCAATCAACGTTGAAAAGTATATCAAAAATGACAACTTTTTTTATGTTTTATAATATGCGTGATTCCTTTTTTGATATTTCGCTTCATTTTTGCACTGTTTTATAAACATATTTCGTAATTTTGCCATCAATCTCTGGTCAGGAATAACTACCATCCTTTTTCAAATTCAAAACTAATATTGCATACTCCGGACGAGATATTCAGAATGTTTACCGCCGGGAAAATGGCACCTTTCTATGATCGCTATTTCCCCGGAATGGTGATGTATGCCTCTCGACTTTTAGGCCATGAGCTGGACTGGATGGCCGATGACTGTGTGCAGGATGCCATCCTTGACGCATTTCAGAAACGCCACTCGTTTGAAAACGCCATGCAATGGCGCGCCCATATCCTGGCCTGTATACACAACAAAGCTGTGTCCGCTCTACGCAAACTCTCGGCAATGCGAAATTACACGGAATCCAAAACCGAAGAAGAGCTTGATGCGGATGCGACACGCGCTCTTATCGAACATGAAACTCTCGATTCCCTCTATGCAGCCATCAAGAAACTGCCGCCGGAATATCAGACGCTGCTCAAATTAAGTTTTGAAGACGGGCTGAAAAACGCAGAGATCGCCTCGATTCTCGGAGTTGCTGAAATAACCGTCAAAAAGCGCAAAGGCAAGCTCCTTGATATGCTGCGCAAGAACATGACCGATGATCTGGATCTTATCACAATCTCAATACTCCTCTCTTCAATATTGAAAACAGCCTGACAAACTCAATTCCGATCGACAAAAACTCCCCCTGACACACTCAAAAAAGGCTTTCAAATCGCAAAAATGCAAAAAAATCTCAGCGGATTTTGGGAAATAGCAAAAAAACGACTACCTTTGCATCGCTTTAGAGGTCGCACCCCTGTGTGCAATCAGGCCTTTGGGCACTAAGGATTGTCTTATGGTGTAATGGTAGCACTGCAGTTTTTGGTTCTGCCTGTCTTGGTTCGAATCCAGGTAAGACAACATAAATCAAGGAGTTAAGCAATAAAATGCTTGACTCCTTGATTGTTTATGTCTCTGCCGGCCTATGTTTCCGACTCTTTCAGATATGTGTCTGAGATGACTTCCAGGCGGTCAGTAAGTTCGATGACGCGCGGCACTCCCGTAGGAATTTCCTCACTGACAATCTCTTCCGGAGTCTTTTTAAGAAGAATCATCACCAAAGCCCGCAAGGAATTGCCGTGAGCCGCGACAAATACGGTGTCATAGAGTATTAATGCCGGTGCGATAAGCTCCTCCCAACATGATTCGACACGTCTTACGGTATCTGCCAGAGATTCAGTCAGCGGTAAGAGATCTTCAGGCAGTGCGGCATAACGGGAATCGAAGCCGGGAAAGCGCTTGTCAGTCCTGGTCAGAGGAGGTGGAGCCACATCGTAGCTGCGTCGCCAGACGTGGACCTGCTCATCACCATATCGAGCTGCCGTGTCCGCCTTGTTCAGACCCTGAAGCGCTCCATAGTGGCGCTCATTCAGATGCCAGTCCTTTACAACCGGAAGCCAAAGGCGGTCCATCGCATCCAAAGCAAGATCAAGAGTCCGGATGGCTCTGCGCAAATAGGACGTGAAACAATAGCGCGGCTCAAGACCGGAAGCAGCAATGAGTTCACCCGCCCGACGGGCCTCTTCCCTACCCTTTGGCGAAAGCCCGACATCTGTCCATCCCGTAAAACGGTTTTCGAGATTCCACTCGCTTTGCCCGTGTCGCAACAGAATAAGTTTTTTCATACCTATATATTATATATTACTTTATATATTTCAATCACTGAACATCTATCTCAGAAGCAAGTCAGCACTGATTTTCTCGGAAAATCTGTGTTTTTTAATGAAACACCACTGTGGATTCCAAAGTTCATCATTTGGGCCTCCATCCGTTAACTTATCTTTACAAACAAGCACTCTTTTGCGGCCGATTTAGTTAACAAACATTAAATGAATCCCGAATGTTTGCACACTCCAAAATATCTGCCTACCTTTGCAACGCAAAACGGAAATGATACCGTTTAGCACCAACAAAAACGCGAAAATAGCTCAGTTGGTAGAGCACAACCTTGCCAAGGTTGGGGTCGCGGGTTCGAGTCCCGTTTTTCGCTCAA
>NZ_JAIDEN010000076.1 GCF_029054785.1 Duncaniella sp. | reverse complement strand
GCTTTGGGAGTTCTGGGAGTTTTGGGAGAACCGGGAGCTCTGGGGGTTGGCCGTGGGGTTATTTTCGTGTGCGTTTGGAGCTTGCTCTGCGTTTGCGTGAGGCGGTTGTTTTGCTGCGCTTTTTGGCGGGGGCGTATTTCTGGGATTTGCCGTAGGTGCGTTTGTCGAAGGCGAAGATGTCTTTGTGGGGTACCTGGTTTTCGAAGTCGATGATGGCTGCGGGGTTGATGGGGATTCCGAGGTAGCGGCATTCGAAGTGGAGGTGTGCGCCGGTGCTGCGGCCTGTGTTTCCGCCGAGTGCGATGGGGTCGCCTGCTTTGACGTATTGGTTGGGTTTGACGAGGAAGCGGCTGAGGTGGCCGTAGACGGTTTCGAGTCCGTTTTCATGGCGCATTACGACGTAGTAGCCGTAGCCGCGGCCTTCGTATTTTGTGAGTCGGATTTTGCCGGAGAATGCTGCGCGGACTGTGTCGCCTACCTGGAGTTTGAGGTCGGTGCCGTAGTGCATGCGTCCGAAGCGTGAGCGGTAGCCGTAGTTGGATGTGATGTGTCCGGGGCAGGGTGAGACGAATTCGGAGACGTCGATGTCTTTATGGTCGGGGATTGTGACGGCTGTTCCGTAGGGGTTGACGTGTTCGCTGTTCCAGAATGCGGTGAAGATTTCGCTGTCCATTGCGGCTGCTTCGCGGGCTTTGATCTGGTTGAGAAGCAGGTCGTTGTTTTCGATCTTGAAGGGGTTGACCGAGGGGCGCTGGTTGGCGATGAGGGTGTTGTGCTGGTTGGTGTGTGATTTGGGGAGCTTGAGCTGTGCCTGGGCGGTGAAGGCTGCTGCTGAGGCGATGAGGGCGATGAGGAGGGTATTGAGTTTTAGTAATTTCATTGGAGTATTCGGTTTTTTTCCGGCAAGAAGATGGAGAGGAATGTCTGGTGGGTTTATCGGGTTGAGGATTTGAGTTCGTCGGAGGAGTTGATGAAGGGGGTGGCGGCGGCTGTGCGGGGGAAGATTTCATCGGGTGTGAAGAAGCGGGCTATTTCGGCTTTTGCGTCTTCGGGCGATGAGGATGCGTGGATGATGTTTTCCTGGTTTGACATTGAGTAGTCACCACGGATGGTTCCAGGAAGTGCTTCACGTCCGTTGGTCGCGCCTGTGAGGGTGCGCACGACGGAGATCGCCTGGATTCCTTCCAGGACCATGACGATGACGGGTGATGCTGTCATGGAGCTGAGGATGAGGGGGAAGAAGGGGCGGTCGGTGAGGTGGGCGTAGTGCTGGCGCAGAAGCTCTTCGGAGAGTTTCATCATTTTCATGCCGGTGATTGTGAGGCCCTTCTGCTCGAAGCGGGAGAGTATTTTGCCGACAAGAGCGCGTTCAATTGCTGATGGCTTGAATATGATCAGAGTCTGTTCCATTCGTATAGGAGAGATTAACAAATGTTTACGATTTTCGTAAGCACTTTCCAAATTTAGTCATTTTGAGATGATTGAAAAAATTTCGGGGAGATAAAAAGTGTGAATTTTGGGAAATTTGGTTTAATTTGGCGGGGTAGTCTGTTGGTTGTCAGTGTGTTGGGTGATTATGTGAAAATACACTAAATTATGATAAAGGGTTTGGGAGTGGATTTTTGGGTGTGAATTTATGTGAATTATTGTATTTTGTATGGATCGGATTTTAACAATTGGCTGTGTGGGTAAAGAAAAACGGTCGGATTCGGGTGGTGAATCTGACCGTTGGTTTTTGGTGGGCGCTGAGGGATTCGAACCCCCGACCCTCTGCTTGTAAGGCAGACGCTCTGAACCAGCTGAGCTAAGCGCCCTTTCTTGCTTAAAGCGATGCAAAGGTAGGGAGCTTTTTTGAATTGGCCAAATTTTTATGGAACTTTTTTCGATTTTTTCTTGAAAAAAGGGGGTTGGGGAGAGTTTTTGGGCGATTTGGGAGGACTGAGGGCCGGGGGACTGGGAGGAAATTTGGGAGAATTGGGAGTTTTGGGAGGACTGGGAGCTTTGGGAGAGCTGGGGCGGGGTTTGTGGGGACGGTGATTTTTTTGGCTTGTTTTTTCTCTGTTTTTTTGAATAAAGGTTGGAGGGTTCAAAGTTTATTTTTTAAATTTGCAAAAATTCTCCTTGGATGATTTCAATTTCCGCAGGAGAGTTTGGTTACCTTTATATTGTATGTAATTTTCCTAAAGGCCTGACGTTATGCAGCCGGAACAAAATAAGGAAGTAGCCGGTGACCGGATTGCGGTCGGTGCGGCTACTGAAAAGAATATTGTCGACAGCGTGGTCATCATTCCTACCTATAATGAAAAGGAGAATGTTGCTGCGATTATCGAGGCGGTCTTCGGATTGCCCCGGATGTTTGATGTGTTGATAATTGATGATAATTCACCTGACGGTACGGCGGCTATTGTCAAGGATTTGCAGCAACGGTATGCCGGGCGGCTCCATCTGGTTGAGCGCGCCGGCAAGCAGGGTCTTGGCACCGCTTATATAGCGGGCTTCAAGTGGGCTCTGAAGCGGGGCTATGAGTTTGTGTTTGAAATGGACGCTGACTTTTCGCACAATCCCGCTGATCTGCTGAAACTGTATGATGCCTGTGCGGCCGAGGGAGCCGATCTGGCGATCGGGTCGCGCTATGTCACGGGGGTGAACGTTGTCAACTGGCCGATGGGCAGGGTGCTGATGTCGTATTACGCCTCGCGCTATGTGAGAATCGTGACCGGGATGCCGATCAACGACTCGACAGCCGGTTTCGTCTGCTACCGCCGCCGTGTGCTTGAGACGCTGCCACTGGATTCGATCCGTTTCAAGGGCTATGCTTTCCAGATCGAGATGAAATTCCTGGCTTATAAATATGGTTTCAGGATCCAGGAGGTGCCCATCATCTTCGTGAACCGCGTGCTTGGGACTTCAAAGATGAGTTCCGGGATTTTCAGCGAGGGATTTTTCGGGGTGATGCGACTGAAATGGTCGAGTCTGTTTACAAAATACGAACGCAAATAACGAAAATCCCCACCTCCGATGGCTACCACCTTATTATATAATGCAGAAATCGTCAATGAAGGACGCCGTTTCAGGGGCTATGTGCTCGTGGACGGGCGGAAGATCAGCCGTGTGGGCGAACTGCCTGCCGGAGAAGAGGTGCCTGCGGCACTGAAAGAGGGTGTGGCGAGGGCCATCGACTGCGGCGGACGGCTGCTGATGCCCGGTGTGATCGACACGCATGTCCATTTCCGCGATCCCGGACTGACGGAGAAGGGCGACATGGCCACGGAGAGCCGTGCGGCTGTGGCCGGAGGTGTCACCTCGTTTGTCGATATGCCGAACACGAAGCCCGCCACTGTCTCGCGCGAGGCTCTGGAGGCGAAGATCAGCCGTGCGGCCGAGGTCTCGGCTGCGAACTACGGCTTTTTCATCGGTGCTACCAACGACAACGCCCAGGAACTGAAAGAGACCGACTATCACCGGGCAGCCGGAATAAAACTGTTTCTCGGATCGTCGACGGGCAACATGCTTGTCGATGACAACAATACGCTCGAAGAGCTTTTCGCCGCGGCCAAGGCGCCGATCGCAGTCCATGCAGAGGACGAGGCGACGATACGCGCCGCGCGGGCGAGGCTTGAAGAGGAATGCGGCGGCTCGATCCCCGTCGGGCGCCATCCTGACGTCAGGCCCCGCGAGGCTTGCGTCAAGGCTACCCGGAAGGCCATAGAACTGGCCCGCAGAACCGGGGCGAGGGTCCACATCTGTCACCTGTCAACAGCCGAGGAGCTTCAGTTAGTGAAGGAAGCCAAGGCCGAGGGCGTGAGGGTGACTGCCGAGACCTGTCCGCAATATCTGCTTTTCGACCGCAACGATTTCCTGAGATCCGGCTCTCGGATCAAGTGCAATCCGGCCATCAAGGAAGCCTCGGACCGCATAGCGCTCCTGCGCGAGCTGCTGCCGGGAGGCTGCATCGACACGATAGCCACCGACCATGCCCCTCATCTGCCGGCGCAGAAGGAGGGCGACGCCCTGACGGCGGCTTCGGGGATGCCGATGGTGCAGTTCTCGCTGCGCGCGATGCTCGAACTGTTCGAGTCGGCCCCCGGACTTGAAGAAGCCGGACCGGAACGGGTTGTGGAACTGATGTGCCACCGTCCGGCCGATCTTTTCGGCATCGAAGGGCGAGGATATATCCGCGAGGGCTACTATGCCGATCTCGTGGTGGTCGACCCCGAAGCCGGGGCGCCGAAAGTCACTGACGCGGAAGTCCTGAGCCGCTGCGGCTGGACTCCGCTTGCCGGAATGTCGCTTCCGGCGCGCGTCGAACTGACGATGGTCAACGGCACAGTGGTCTACGAAGCCGGAGGAGAGCCTGAAGGCGGGGCCGCCATGCCGATCACGTTCGGGGCCTTCCGTCCGGACTGAGCATCCGGGGAAGACAAAACAAAGAAGAGAATAAATCAACCATGATAACCACATTCAATTAATCAAACCAATCTAATTATGTTAGACAAGACCAATGTCAAGACCCTTGATAAGGTTGTGGTCCGTTTCTCCGGTGACTCCGGCGACGGCATGCAGCTTGCAGGCAACATTTTCACGAATGTTTCCGCAGGGTTAGGAAACAAAGTGTCAACTTTCCCCGACTATCCTGCCGAGGTACGTGCCCCGCAGGGATCGCTCAGTGGTGTGTCGGGCTTTCAGGTAAGTGTCGGAGTCGATGTTCACACACCGGGAGACCTCTGCGATGTGCTCATTGCCATGAATCCGGCAGCTCTCAAACAGAACATCAAATTCCTAAAAGCCGGTGGCGTTGTTATTGTCGATATCGACTCTTTCAAGGAAGCAGATCTGAAGAAAGCACTTTTCGAGACTCTCGATCCGTTCAAGGAACTCGACATCAAGGCCCAGGTGGTCGAGGTGCCTGTCACTTCGATGACCAAAGCCGCGCTTGCCGAATCCGGACTGGACAACAAGAGCATCCTGAAGTGCCGCAACATATTCGCCCTCGGCCTTGTCTGCTGGCTCTTCGACCGTCCGCTCGAAGGCGCGCTGCGCATGCTCAAGGGCAAATTCGCCAAGAAGCCCGCGATCTATGAGGCCAACGCCAAAGTGATCGAGGCCGGCTACAACTACGGAAACAACATCCACGCCAGTGTCAGCACCTACCGCATCGAAACCGAAGAGGCTGTCCCCGGCGTCTACACCGATATCAACGGCAACACCGCAACCGCTTGGGGCTTTATCGCCGCATCGGAAAAGAGCGGCCGTCCGCTGTTCCTCGGCAGCTATCCCATCACCCCCGCCACTGACATTCTCCAGGAGCTTGCCAAGCGCAAGGATCTCGGAGTGAAGGCCCTCCAGATGGAAGACGAGATTGCCGGTGTCTGCTCGGCCATCGGCGCATCGTTTGCCGGCCATCTGGCAGTCACCTCGACCTCAGGTCCCGGTCTCGCGCTCAAGAGCGAAGGCATCGGCCTGGCTGTGATCGCCGAACTTCCGCTGGTGATCGTCGACGTTCAGCGCGGCGGTCCCTCAACAGGTCTGCCGACCAAGACAGAGCAGACCGACCTGATGCAGGCACTCTATGGCCGCAACGGCGAATCGCCCTTAGCTGTGGTTGCCGCATCGACTCCTACCGACTGCTTCACAATGGCTTTCGAAGCCGCAAGAATCGCAATGGAGCACATGACTCCTGTGATCCTTCTGACCGACGCCTTCATCGGCAACGGCTCAAGCGCATGGCGAGTGCCCGAAGCATCGGATCTCCCCGAAATCCATCCTCCGTTGCTCGCCCCCGGCGCAATCGACGAAGCCTGGCAGCCCTACACCCGCAAGGATGAAGATCTTGTCCGCTACTGGGCGATCCCCGGCACCGAAGGCGCCGCTCACCGTGTCGGCGGTCTCGAAAAAGACTATAACACCGGCGCGATCTCGACCGATCCGATCAACCACGAAAAGATGGTCCAGACCCGCCGCGAGAAGATCGAACGCATCGCCAACCATATCCCTGCGCTCGAAGTGCTCGATCCGAAGGGCGCCGACACCATCCTCGTAGGCTGGGGCGGCACTTACGGCCATCTGCGCACCGCCGCAGGCGAACTCTGCGCCGAAGGCCAGCCCGTGGCTTTCGCCCACTTCAACTACATCAACCCGCTGCCCGCCAACACCGCGGAAGTGCTCCGCAGCTACAAGCGCGTGATCGTAGCCGAGCTTAACACCGGCATGTTTGCCGACTATCTCCAGGCCAAATTCCCCGATCTCAAGATCGAACGCATCAACAAGATCCAGGGCCAGCCTTTCCTTGTAAGCGAAGTTGTCAACGGTGTCAAAAAAATTATGGAGGACAAATAATCATGGAACAGACTCAATATACCCCCGCCAACTATAAGAGCAACCAATCAGTGCGCTGGTGTCCCGGCTGCGGTGACCACGCAATCCTGAACACACTCCACAAGGCAATGGCCACAGTCGGAGTGCCTCCCCACAAGACGGCAGTCATCTCCGGTATCGGCTGCAGCTCGCGTCTGCCTTACTACATGAACACCTACGGTTTCCACACCATCCACGGCCGTGCGGCAGCTATCGCCACAGGTTTCAAGGTGGCCCGTCCGGACATGAGCGTCTGGCAGATTTCAGGTGACGGCGACGGTCTGGCCATCGGCGGCAACCACTTCATCCATGCCGTGCGCCGCAACGTCGACATCAACATGATCCTGTTCAACAACAAGATCTACGGTCTGACCAAGGGGCAGTATTCGCCCACCAGCGACCGCGGCTTTGTCTCCAAATCGTCGCCCTACGGCACTACCGAGGATCCGTTTATCCCGGCAGAACTCGTGTTCGGCGCCCGCGGCAACTTCTTCGCCCGCAGCATCGATGTCGAATTGCAGATCTCGCAGGAAGTGCTCGTGGCAGCCGCCCGTCACAAAGGAGTTTCGGTTGTCGAGGTGCTTCAGAACTGCGTTATCTTCAACAACGGCATCCACAACTTCATCACTGACCGCGAACACCGCGCGGAACGCACCATCCACCTTGTCCACGGAGAGAAGATGCTCTTCGGCAAGGAAAAAGAGATGGGTCTTGTCCGCGACGGCTTCCTGCTGAAGGCTGTCAAGGTCGGCGAGGACGGCTATACGCTCGACGATGTGCTGGTGCACGACGCCCACACCCCCTCGAACTTCCTGCATCAGCAGCTTGCCATGATGGACGGTCATGACCTTCCGCTGGCTCTGGGTGTGATCCGCGATGTCGACGCTCCTGTCTATAACGAGGATATCGAGGCCCAGATCGCAGAAGTGCGCAGCCGCAAGAACTTCTCGTCGCTCCGCGACATGGTGCTTGCCGGTGAGACCTGGACTGTTGAATAAAGCAAGACATTCCATTCTGTCAGATAACTGCCGGCGGCTTAGGTCGCCGGCAGTCTTTTTTTCAAGGGGGGGATGCCGGAAACCGGTTGCTGGTGAACGGGACATAAAAGGGTGTGGGCTGTATTAACATTTGTTTGCTATAAGTAATGCTGATTGCGTTGAATTTAAAGTAAATTAAATAATATATGCTGAAATTTGCATATTTTAGATTTAATAAGGGAAAATTTAAATAATAATAATTTCACAAACCGAAAAAACTCAGTACTTTTGATGGCTCGATTGTAAAGTGCGGATTCCGCACACGAGAAAGCTAAAACACAGCAATCAAGAAAATTAACCTTAATAAACTACTATTCAGTTAGTAACAAACAATCATGACTAAATCTACTGTAAAACCCGCCAACGGTAAACTTGGCGTACTCGTAGTAGGACTTGGCGCCGTTACTTCCACATTTATGACCGGCGTCCTCATGGCCCGCAAAGGTCTTGCAAAACCTGTCGGCTCAATGACCCAATATGACAAGATCCGTGTTGGCAAGGGAGCTGATAAAAAATATCTCCACTACAAGGACATCGTTCCTATGGCCGACCTGAACGACATCGTGTTCGGCGCATGGGACGTTTATCCTGCCAACGCTTATCAGAGCGCTGTTTACGCTGAAGTTCTTCAGCCCAAGGACATCGAGCCTGTGAAGGACGAACTCGAAAAGATCGTTCCGATGAAGGCCGCTTTCGACCACAACTATGCAAAGCGTCTCGACGGCGACAATATCATGACCGGCAAGACCCGCTGGGAAATGGTTGAACAGCTCCGCGAAGATATCCGCAACTTCAAGAAAGAAAACGGTGTTGAGCGCGTTGTTGTGCTCTGGGCCGCTTCAACTGAAGTATATGTACCCGTTGACGAGCAGATCCACGGCACTCTCGAAGCTCTCGAAGCTGCAATGAAGGCTGACGACAAAGAACACATCGCTCCTTCTATGTGCTATGCCTACGCAGCCCTCTGCGAAGACGCTCCCTTCATCATGGGTGCTCCCAACACCACTGTTGACATCCCCGCTATGTGGGAACTCAGCGAAAAGACCGGTATGCCTATCTCCGGCAAGGACTTCAAGACCGGCCAGACTCTCGTGAAGTCAGGTTTCGCTCCCATCATCGGTACCCGCTGCCTCGGTCTCAACGGCTGGTTCTCGACCAACATCCTCGGTAACCGCGACGGTCTCGTGCTCGACGAACCCGCCAACTTCCGTACCAAGGAGGTTTCCAAGCTTTCTACTCTTGAGTCAATCCTCGTTCCCGAAGATCAGCCCGATCTCTACAACGCTAACTGCGGCGGTGCTGAGGAAGGCGGTCACCAGGGCTACTACCACAAGGTGCGCATCAACTACTATCCCCCGCGCAACGACAGCAAGGAAGGCTGGGACAACATCGACATCTTCGGCTGGATGGGCTATCCGATGCAGATCAAGATCAACTTCCTCTGCCGCGACTCTATCCTTGCCGCTCCTCTTTGCCTTGACCTCGTGCTTCTGAGCGACCTCGCCGCACGTGCAGGCCGTCACGGCATCCAGCGCTTCCTGAGCTTCTTCCTCAAGAGCCCGATGCATGACTACACCAAGGGTGAAGTGCCCGTCAACCACCTCTTCCAGCAGTACACAATGCTGAAGAACGCTATCCGTGAAATGGGTGGCTATGAGGCTGACGAGGAAATCGACTAATTTGCCGATTCATCACATATTTGATTATAAGGGCTATTCCGGAAGATTCCTGTCTTCCGGAATAGTTTTTTTATCCCGCGACACGACCAAGGCCGTGTCGCGGGGTATGAGTAAATCGGTGTTCTTTGAACACCTTGTTCTTGGGGCGTCCGGAGGACGCTGATTTGTTCGTAGCCGTGTACACCGTAGCGGAGCGAAGGTGTGCACGGAAATGACGACAGACACCCCATCCAAAGTGTCTGAAAAGACACTGATTTACCGATTTGAAATGTGGATCATGGCTGACGGTCAGAGGTCGGCATATTCGGCGGTTGCGTCGAAACAGGGACAGGCTTTGGGGGCGAAATCGCGGTGGGAACGGACACTGGCACCGGGATAGGTCTCGCGGAGGCTTGAAATAAGCGCCCGTAGCGCCGTTTTCTGGGCGTCGGTGCGTGTGTCTGCCGGACGGGCCGAACCGTCGGCTGTGAGGCCTCCTACATAGGCAATTCCGATGCTCTCGGCGTTGTGGCCGAGGCAATGGGCGCCGATTTCGCTGAGTGGGCGACCGGGACAGACAGTGCCGTCAAGGGCGACGAGATAGTGGTAGCCAATGGACCGGAAACCTCTCTGTCGGTGCCAGAGGTCTATTTCGGCAACGCTGACGGGGCGTCCGGCGGGTGTGGCTGTGCAGTGGACGATGATTTCTGTGATGTTTCTCATGTGGTGCATCTGTTTTTCTGTGGGGGATTGGAGTCGGAGTGAAATGCTGCCGGAGTGGCCCTATAATGTCAGGCAGCGGCTTACAGATGCAAAGT
>NZ_JAIDEN010000075.1 GCF_029054785.1 Duncaniella sp. | reverse complement strand
GGTTCGACCATTAAGGACACCCTTGAGTCGGTGTTGCGTCAGACTTACACACAGATCGAACATATCATTGTCGACGGCGGTTCGTCGGACAACACAATGGACATTGTCCGCGAAATTGAACCCCTCTATCAGGGCCGTCTGCGCTACGTCAGCGAACCTGACCGCGGAATCTACGACGCTATGAACAAAGGCATCGCGATGGCCACCGGCGACATCATCGGTATCCTCAATTCCGACGACTTCTACTCCTCCGACGACATCCTCTCGACCATCGCCGCTGAACTCGCCGACCCGGAGATCGACGCCGTCTATGGAGACGTCCACTATGTCGACGACTCCGACCTGACCCACTGTGTCCGCTACTACTCCTCGCGCACCTTCCGGCCGTGGATGATGAAACTCGGCTTCCAGCCCGCCCATCCCACTTTCTACTGCCGCCGATCCATCTACGAACGCCACGGCAATTTCGACATCAGCTTCCGCGTCGCCGCCGACTTCGAACACCTCCTGCGCCTGATCTACATCCAGCGTATCAGAACCCGCTACCTCCCGCTCGACTGCGTCACCATGCGCACCGGGGGCGCCTCGACCTCCGGCGTCAAAAGTCACCTGCGCATCCTCTCCGACCACCTTCGCGCCTACCGCAAAAACGGCGTCAACTCCAACTTCTTCCTCGACACCTCCCGCTACCTCTACAAAGCCGGCGAAGTGATGGCATCCAAAGTCCGCAACACAACCTATACCCAGACAAAGTAGTCACCCCTCACATCTAATAATAATTCAAAAAACAGCGCAAGAGTCTCACCTCCTATTGCTCATTTGACATTAATCACAGCCTCGGTTTGCAATGCTTCAGTAGCATGCAAACCGAGGCTGTGATATTTATTGATAATCTTAAATTTATCTTGATAATTTTTGTATTTTTGTGTAAAAATAACCTAAATCAAATGTGCCGACTTTATATAATTGGGAATGGTTTTGATCGCCATCACAATATCAACAGTTCATACGAACACTTTGCTTATTGGCTTAAGAAACATGACCGACAAGTATTCGAAACTTATCGTAGGGTCTGTGATTACGATGCCCTGTGGTGCGACTTCGAACGGAGCATGGCTTTTGTCAGCCGTAGCTACTTTCTTGATCTGGCAATGCCGTTCCTGCCATCTCTCAAAGGCCGGGAGGCTGAAAACCTGACAACAGCAGAAATATTCTTATCAGGAGACTGGGGCGCAGACTTTGCAATAGAATTGGTTGGCAGACTAAAAAAACGATTCTCGCAATGGATTTCTTCAATAAAAACTCCAGATGATTACCAAACTCGCAAAATCCACATCGAACAGAAAGCCAGATTTCTCACTTTCAACTATACAGACTTTCTTGAATCTCAATATGGAATAGAATCCAGACGTATAAATTACATTCACGGCAAACGCGGAAGTAAATCCAAAGGCCTTATCGTTGGTCATGGTGAAAACGGAGACGACATTTTTGACCAATGGTATACACGCATAAGCAAATACCGTCCGATAGTTAAGAAAGGAAAGAAAATATACATCCCGACGCCATATCTGAAACTATATCGCGAGCCGACATGCTATATTCCAGAATATCAATATCTGACTGAACGAATTGAAACCTACTATGACGAATCGCGTAAACCGGTCAATACCATAATTGAGGCTGAAGCTGATTATTTCAAATCACTTAATGATATTTCTGAAATCATCGTATTGGGCTTTTCTTTTTCAACTGTCGACCTCCCCTATATCAACACTCTGATCACATCCAATAAAAATCCACAAACGCTCTCATGGAGCATCAGCAAGTATAACGACAACGATGAAATCAGAGCCTTAAAAGCCTTAACCGAATTAGGAGTGAATCCTCAGCAGGTTAAATTCTTTAATATGGATGAGTTGATGAAGGCCTAAACCAAACCCTCCGCGACGGCGTTTTTCAAGAGTCATTCATACCTAATTCTTATCTTATACCGCCTATGACAACCATAATCTATTCACACCCCTATGAAGGAAGTTTCAACCATGCGGTCCTTCAGGAAATAAAGAAATCACTGGACAACGCCGGGCAAACCTACACCGTCATCGATCTCTATGCCGACGGTTTCAACCCAGCCCTTGACGCATCATCTCTGCGCCTTTACAGCCGCGGAGAGACCGCCGATCCGCTCGTCGAAAAATACCTTCAGATCCTCGACTCCACCACCCGGCTCATCTTCATTTTCCCCATCTGGTGGGGCATGATGCCGGCGATGATCAAAGGCTTTTTCGACAAAGTCCTGCTCTTCGGCAACGCCTATCGTTACAGCGATTCCGGACAACTCATACCCGACAAAATCGACATTCCCGCCACAATCATGCTGACCACCTCCCAATCGCCGACCGAACGATTCAGCTCGTTTTTCTCCTATCTCAACCAGGTCATCTGTGATGCCGTAGGCTTCCGTAATCTTGAATGGCACAACTGCCCTCAGACAGCTCATGGCCCGGCCGAAAACCGTGACAGTTTCCTGGCTCTGGCCCGCGAAAAAGCGCTGAAATAGATCGCGCAAAGCGCCTCCAGAACACTATCCACATCACTTAATACGCACACCCCATCCTGCGGCGTGGTTCCGGATCCCTCCGGACCACGCCGTAGCTTATTTATATAAGGGCAGGAGAATGCGATATTCAGCACCATAATTGAGATCCCGGTCAAATATGGAAATGTAGAGTTGTGTTATCAATAGATAATGCCATATAATTAGTGTATTAATATTTTTAAAACAAAATATTATGAGTTAATCATTGTTAAGCAAATCGCTTTTTTATACTACTGACTTGTTATAACAGTGAGCATCAGGCGGATGCTCTGCAATATTGAGAGTTTGTTTATACATCACTTATTTGAGTTTACAAACTCAACGCATCACTGTTTCAAACAGTAAATATCTATTTGCAATCCCAATTCTTAATTTCCATTTGCATTTACACTCTTTGCGTTTACATCTGTTTGAATTTACAATGTTACAGTTTCAACTTTCAAACCTCCAATTCGAGGTGTTTACATTTTAGAAATTTACATTTTCACCACCTTTTTTACAATTCCAATCCTCAATCACACATATATCCAAACTCTAAAATCCCACGATTCAAATGTAAATTACAAAGCATTAACAATCAATTTAAACAGTTGAATTCCACCGCAATTATAAATATAATATAAACCATCACTCTAATATAATCAATCCTACCCGGCGCCCAGCATCCACGCTCACCCACAAAAACAACAAATAGGCCATATCTACTAAATATTTCGCATATTTACGATTTTAACTTAAAGTATTGATTCAGATCTACCCATTTCAATCGCAAACTCAATTTACAAACACACATTTACAAACTCAACGCTCGCACTCCACGATTTTCAATCATAAATTTTAAAGTTTTCATTTCTAAATTTGCATATTCAAAATTATATAATTACATTTGCAACGCATTACAAAACAAAATTTCCAAGAGTTTGCATTATGGACCTTGTTTCAAGACTCAAACACTATCTCGACAGCCGTCAAATCAGCATAACCCAGTTTGCAGATGAGTGTGGAATCCCTCGCCCAACTGGCAGTCAGTTACTTGCAGGCCGCAACAAAAAGGTGAGCGACGAAATCATCAGCAAAATCCACTCCGCCTACCCCAATCTCAACATCGTATGGCTGATGTTTGGCGAGGGGAATATGGTGACGAATGGAAATATTGAAATCTCAGCGCCTCAAAACGCCCCACAGCCAGCCGCTGACCGCAGTCAATCGCCTACTGATCAAACAATTGGCTTCGCCCTTGAGTGCAACGAAAATCCACGGCAAGACT
>NZ_JAIDEN010000074.1 GCF_029054785.1 Duncaniella sp. | reverse complement strand
TATTGTTGTTTTTTTCTGTCAATAATTTCATGTCTGAGAATTTTTAAAGTTACCTTAGCCTTGGTGTCTCTTTTGCTAAATTGTTGAAATTCGTCAGTCGCATAGCTCGCTATGCTCCTTTCTCATTTACAACAATTTATCTAAAAGATACACCACTCAGATTTTAACTCTTGTTTTTTAACAACCTCTAAAATTTCAATCTTCATTCAGACAAAAAATCGGGTCAGCTATTGTCAGGAATAAAAAAAATCCCTACCTTTGTGCCCGTCTAAATCACATATCGTTTCCATTGGAGGTGCGATTTGTGAGCCGAAGCTGAAAAGCACTTGCCCGGATGGCGGAATCGGTAGACGCGCCGGTCTCAAACACCGGTGGAGCAATCCATCCCGGTTCGATCCCGGGTCCGGGTACATAGTAGGAAAACAAAAGACCAAAGGAAGGATGCCGGAGTGGTCGATCGGGGCGGTCTCGAAAACCGTTGTTCCCTTACGGGAACCCAGGGTTCGAATCCCTGTCCTTCCGCAAAATGTATCTCAAGATACATAAGCTAAAACAAAAGCCTGTAACTGTCAACGTTACAGGCTCTTTATATTTATGATTCGTGGTGCTGACCAAAGAGGGAGCCGTAGAAAAAATTGGAATATCGTTGATCGAAAAAAGTCTTTAATTGTTACTGCTGGTCGGATTTGTTTTTGGCGTTCAGTACGGATTTGAGAGTGATGCCTTTGGCGTTGTGCCAGTCAGTCCATCCGTTTGAACTGCGTCCAAGGCAGAACACTGAGGCGGCACTTGGGCTGTCGAAGCGCTTGTTCAGTTTCAGTCGGCGTTTTCCGTCAGCCTCTTCAGTCAGTTCGGAGATGAGTTTCTTCCGTTTTTCCGGCGACGGACAAGAGTTGGTGTGGTCAGGTGCGATGATACTTCCGGCAATGACGGTCAGTCCGTTCTCGTTGTAGACACCCTGAGCGTCGGCGCCACGGCCTGTCAGAAAGATGTTAATGGAATGTCTGTCGTGTTTCTGGATCGGTTCTTCAAAAATGTTACATCCGATAAAAGAGGCCAGGAATATGATATCATCAAAAAACTCGTCGTCAGGGTCGCGTTTGTGTTCAGGGAGTATCGGTAGATCCGGATTCTGTTTGTTCTCGTCCAACACATATTGCTTGTTCTTGATGGCGAGCGTAATAGCCTTGGACTCAAGATAGAGTACATCAGCTTTGTCGATCTGAGATTCATTCTGAGAGATGAACACCAGGGCCTTGGACCAGAATCCTTTCTTTTGATCGTGGTCTTTTATGCGTTTGCTGAAATTATTGGTTTCTCCGATGTAGGCTTTCGGTTCCCCTTCTTCGGTTTCTCCAAGCAGGATGTAGAGGGCATATTTCTGCAATTCCTTACGGCTGATGATGTCAGTCATTTTTGATCGTGGCACCACGATCGCCATACAGTTTTTGTTACTGACATAAACCATACGCGGTCCTTGGGGAGTGCCATCAATCAGGTAAGTTGTTATCGTTTTGCCCATGCGTGGAGATAAGTAAATTAATAGTAAATTTATTACAAAAATACGAATAAAATCCGAGAAACGCTTATATCCTCCATAAAAATGGCGATAAATGATTGCTAAAGATTTAGTAAATTTGTAACTTCGTATAATGATTATTATCGGAAGTTTCAATATATGCAACCTGAAGAAAAAGCAAGACTGATAATTGACGCCAAGCTGAAGGAGGCCGGGTGGACAATACAGGACATCAAGGAGTTCAATCCATTTGCTTCAAAAGGAGTCGCTGTCAGAGAATTTCAGACAAACGATGGCGATAAGGTGGATTATGCTCTTTTTGTCGATGGGATTCCGGTCGGTCTCATAGAGGCAAAACCGGATGAATCAGGAGTTCTTCTTTCATCGGCGGCTTGTGAGCAGAATCTGAAATATGCCAAGTCCGGTTTGAAGGGTAATTATGACAAAGAGATGTTGCGTTTTCTTTACGAGGCTACGGGGTTGATCACAGAGTTTACAGACTTGTATGATCCGAAGCCAAGGTTGCGAAAAATTTATTCATTCCACAGGCCGGAACATTTGAAGGCTCTGATGGATGACTATCGTCTGAACGGGAACAAGACCCTTAGAGCCAGGCTGAAGGATTTCCCTGAGTTGCCGTCAGCTGGATTTCGTGATTGCCAGATCTCTGCGATAAAAAGTCTTGAGGCTTCTTTTGCTAAAAATCATCCTCGCGCATTGGTCCAGATGGCTACCGGTGCAGGGAAAACTTATACCGCTATTACGAATACTTACCGGCTTCTTAAACATGGTAAGGCCAAGCGCATCCTCTTTTTGGTCGATACGAAAAATCTCGGCGAGCAGGCTGAGATGGAGTATAAGAATTTCATTTCTTACGACACAACCTCAAAGTTGAGCGAGTTGTATAACATACAACGCATAACGACATCCAATATTCCTCAGGAAACGCAAATCTGTATCTCTACAATCCAGCGTCTGTATTCGATGCTCAAAGGTGACATTTCAACCTTTCCGGACGATGCCGATGAGGAAGAGATGGCGGCGACGGGTGATCCGCGAGAGATAGTCTACAATCCGGAATATCCGCCTGAGTTTTTTGATTTTATTATCATCGACGAATGTCACAGGTCAATCTACAACCTTTGGCGGCAGGTACTGGAATATTTCGACGCTTTTCTGATCGGGCTGACTGCAACTCCAAGCAGCCATACGTATGCGTTTTTCAATGAGAATGTTGTCAGTGAGTACACCCATGAGCAGGCTGTCGCAGACAATGTCAATGTCGGCGCTTTCGCTACTTTTGTGATCGAGACTGAAAAAACGAAAAAGGGCGGTAGGGTCGCGCGTATTCACCAACAGCTTGAAGTGCGTGACAAGCGCACACGCCTTCAGAAGTGGCAATCAGCAGATGAGGATCTCTCATATTCCGGTAGAGATCTTGATAATTCGGTTGTCAGCAAATCACAGATACGTCTCGTCTTGCAGACATTCAGGGACAGCTGGAGGAAATGGATGTATTTCCGTGACCGGGAGGAATTGCCGAAGACTCTGATATTTGCCAAGAACGACAGTCATGCCGCCGACATCGTGGAGATTGCCAAAGACGTGTTTGGAGAGGGTAATGATTTCTGTAAGAAAATCACATATACGACCGAAGAAAATGAACAGAGTCTGCTTTATGCTTTCCGAAATGAATTTTATCCGCGCATAGCTGTGACTGTGACTAAAATTGCAACAGGCACTGATGTGAAAGCCATTGAGATTCTCCTTTTCATGCGTGACATCAAGAGCGAGAACTTCTATGAACAGATGCTTGGCCGTGCCCGCAGGACGCTTGGGGCCGAAGACTTGCGTAAGGCATCGCCATCGGCCAAATCGGATAAACTCGGCTATGTGATTGTCGATGCGGTCGGTGTCACAAAGACCGAGAAAACTTCACGAGGCAAAGGCGGGGCGGACACAAAACAATCTGTCTCGTTCAAAAAACTGATGCAGAACATAATCACCAACGATACGAGTGAGGAGACGTTTGCCTCTTTTGCAACCCGTCTGGAGCGACTTGAAAAGGTGTTGAACGATAATGAACGCAACCGCTTCAAAGAACTGTCGGGCAATGTCTCCGTGCGTCAGCTGGCCGCTGCATTGAAAGCAGCCCATGATATAGATCTCATTGAGTCCGAGATGAGAGGCAGAATGTCTGAAAAGGACTATATGGCTATGTCGCCGCAGGAAAAGGATAATCTCAGAAAGGATGTCATAGCAAAACGCTGTCGCGAGGCTGCGATGCCTCTGTTCAATCCTGAAGTGAGAAAATATCTCATGACGGTCAGGAATTCAAACGAGCAGACCATTGATCCGGCTCTTGACTCTCTGATTTCGGCTGACTTTGACGATAAAGTCCATCTGGATAAGGAAAAAGTGCGCGAATCATTCCGGGAGTTTATTGATCGGTATCGCGATGAAATCATGGCATTGCAAATCATCTACAATCAGGACTACCGCAACCGCCATATAACCGAGAGCATGATCCATCAGTTGTATTTCCGCATGACGGAACACAACCGGGCGCTGAACGAGACAATCATCTTTGCTGCCTATGAAGACCGGACAAAGAAAAAGTCGATGTTCAGGGAACTGATGGACATTATCCAGGTAATTCGTTATGAATGGAAGCAGATCAGCGATCTTGTTCCCTATGCCGATCGTGTGCGCCTAAAATATAAGGACTGGCTCTTTGAGAAAAACAAAAACAAAGGAGGCGCACGAGGTGCGGACACCGTGCCATTTACTGCCGAACAGCTGTCATGGCTGGAGATGATCAGGGATTTTATTGCTAAAAACGGCAGTATTGAGCCTGAAGACTTTGACTATGGAGATTTTCTTGTCAATGGCGGTTTCGACAAGTTTTACAGCTTGTTTAAAGATAAATATGAAATTATAATAAACGAACTCAATGAAGCTCTTGCAGCTTGATAAAATAAGCTGTTTTTTACGAGAGTCAGATGGTGTTCTTGAAATTGTTGAAATTCTAATATGGCAGATTCAAAAATAAGCAATAAGGTATGGCAGATAGCCACAATTCTGATGGATGCAGGTGTGTCGAACAGTGACTATCTGGAACAGATCACATTTATGCTTTTCCTGAAGATGGTCGACGAAAATCTGAAACTTCCGTCCTTCCGTCATTGGAAAAACATAGATTTGCCTGAAGAGTGCAGTTGGGAGATACTGAAGTCAAAGACCGGAGAGGAACTCAAAGAGTACTACTCAGGTATACTGTCAAAACTCTCGAAGAAAACCGGAATGATCGGCGAGATTTATCGTGGAGCGCAGAATAAGATCAATTCTCCGGTCCACATTGCCAAGGTCATAAACATGATCGATGGCATTGAATGGGGCCAGTTGCACGAGGATGTCAAAGGCGAGATTTATGAAAGTCTGCTTGAACGCATAGCCCAGGATACAAAGAGCGGTGCGGGGCAGTATTTCACACCGCGAGCACTGATCAATGTCATCGTCAGGTGTGTCAATCCCACCTTGGGTAAAACCGTGGCGGATCCTTGCTGCGGATCCGGCGGTTTCCTCCTTGCCGCCAAGTCTTATCTGATGGGCAATGCCGGCTCACTCTCAAAAGAGGATGCGGTGAAACTGAAACGGGAGACGTTTTTCGGTAATGAAATCGTGGCCGGGACATATCGCTTGTGCCTTATGAATCTTCTTCTGCACGGTATAGGCGAATTTGGAGGAATTCCGCCGATAAAGTGTCAGGATTCGCTCGCCTTTGCGCCGGGCGATGGAGACCATTACGATTATGTCATGACCAATCCTCCTTTCGGCAAGAAATCGGCATCGGTCATAGAGACGGAAGAGATTGACAAGGAGACAGGAGAGAAGACCATAAAGATCAAAAAGGAAGCAGACAATTATAGGCGTACGGATTTTATTGCCACTACTTCCAACAAACAGCTGAATTTCGTGCAGCATATAAAATCACTATTGAAAGATCATGGAACGGCCGCGGTTGTGCTGCCTGACAATGTTCTGTTTGAAGGTGGGGCCGGAGAGACAATTCGCAAGAATCTGTTGGAGACATGTAATCTTCACACGATCCTGCGTCTGCCGACAGGCGTGTTTTATGCTCAGGGTGTAAAAGCGAATGTCGTATTTTTTGAAAAGCGTCCCGCAGCTCCCGCCAATCAGACAAAGGAAGTCTGGTTTTACGATTATCGGACAAATGTGCGCCATACATTGAAGCAAAATCCTTTGACAGAATCTGCTCTTGAAGAGTTTGTGCAATGCTATTGTGTCGGTAACATTCACAATAGAACCGAACTGTATCATCCCGAAAAGAATCCTGACGGACGATGGCGGAAATACACATATGAGGAACTGATCGCTCGTGACAAGACCAGTCTTGATGTCACATGGATCCGTCAGGGCGATGCGGTTGAAGATGTATCGCTGTCGGAACTGATGGCGTCGATCAAAAAGAAAAGTGAGAACATTGCCTCTGCCGTAGCACAGCTTGAAGAACTTTTAGCACAACTCAATATCAAGGAGGACTGATGGATACAAAGAAACTACGTCAAAAAATACTTGACCTTGCTATTCGAGGCAAACTTGTTCCGCAAGATCCAAACGATGAACCGGCCTCAGTGCTTCTCGAACGCATCCGTGCCGAGAAAGAGCGTCTTATCGTCGAAGGTAAAATCAAACGGCCAAAAAAATCAAAAACAACTTCTCCTGCGCGCCATTATCAGAAGTTGCCGTTTGAGGTGCCGAGTAATTGGGTGTGGGTGACATTGGAAGAGATCACATCCACAA
>NZ_JAIDEN010000073.1 GCF_029054785.1 Duncaniella sp. | reverse complement strand
AGAGTTAAAATCTGAGTGGTGTATCTTTTAGATAAATTGTTGTAAATGAGGAAGGAGCATAGCGAGCTATGCGACTGGAATGAAGAGCCATAGGCGCCTCAAAACTTTCGCTCAGATTTTAACTATTGTTTTTAAACAACCTCTAAGAGCGCTCTGAAGAAAAACGACCGGACTCATGGATATTCATGAGCCCGGTCGGACTTATTGTGTCAGATATGTCTGATCAGCGGATGGTGATTTTTGCCGGATTACGTTTCTCTTTTTCCCATTTGCGCAGATAGTCAAACCAGTCTGACGCGGAGTGGGGGGAAGCGCTGTCGCGTTCGGCTCCCGAAATGAAACTGTATCGGATATGTCCCTTGGCATCGGTGCGCAGAAGCGTCAGGTAATTGACCTCGTCTTCCTTGACCGAGCGAAGATAGGTGGCGGGGACATAGATGCCGAGTCCGATTGTGTCGGTGATGTCCGGCATTCCTTTATCGGGCAGATTTGTGCCCCAGCTTCCGGCAAGTCCCGATGAGGTGAGGAATCCTTCATTGTCAGTGGCGAGTTTCTGGACTCCGGTGCAGTAGGTGTACGATTTGGGGGCGCCGGAGATCGTGATGTCCACGTCTATGTCGCGGTGGCGGGCATAGATTGTGTAGCGCTGCCGCATTTCCAGAGGTGTGCCGTTGTAGACCCATCCGCGGTCCGAGACTTCGACTATCGAGCGCACGGGGCCTGTGGCTACAACTCGCTGCATGCGGGTGGTGACCGTGTCGATGGTGACAGGATTGTCATTTTGCCATCCGCGGAAAGATCCGAGTGCTACGGAGGTTCCGGCCCAGAGCACATCGCGGCCATAGCCCTGTTCAAGCTGTTGGCGTGTCGTGTAGAATCCGGTGCTGTCGAGCTCAAGGCGCGGGGTGTTCTTGGCGTAGAGATCGACGCTCTGGCGGTTGTCCATATAGATGCGTATCGCATTGTAGAGGCCTTCAAGCACTACTCCGTGGCCGTAGATGCTGTTGTACATCTGCCGGTTGTCGACATTGCCCGGAAACGCGATTGCCTGGATCTCCGGGTGTTTTTTGTTCTTGTCGTTCAGTTTGAGATAGGCGTTGGTCTCAGGAGTGAATGCCGATTTCGGTTTGGCGGACGAGAGGTCGATTTTGAGGGTTTTGGTCTGGTTGGCTTTCAGGTCGACGAGGAAGACCAGTTCGTCGGGGCGGCCGTCGTCATTAAGGTCGTCAAGCTGCCAGGCCATATCGGGCTGGCCCTGGATCACGGCCGAGTTGATCTCTTTGCCGTTCTGGGCGATAGGAACAACAACCGGCACCGCCTGTCGGGGTGTCGGTTGTGGATTCGTTACTGTAACAGTGATTGATAGCAGTAGTGATAGCGCAAACATGGATGTTATGGCTGATGGTTATGAAAAATTACTGTCCGAGGTAGGCTTTGAGCAGATGGCTTTTCTGGCCTTTGAGACGTCGGATCGCTTTTTCCTTGATCTGGCGGACACGTTCGCGGGTCAGATCAAATTTTGCGCCGATTTCTTCGAGGGTCATTTCCTGACATCCGATTCCAAAGAACATTTTCAGGATCTCGCGTTCGCGGTCATGGAGCTGCTTCAGTGCGCGTTCGACCTCTTTTGAGAGTGACTCCTGAGTGAGAGTCGCGTCGGCCATGGGGGAGTCGTCGTTGGTAAGAACGTCCAGAAGGCTGTTGTCTTCGCCTTCGACAAAAGGAGCGTCGACAGAGATATGGCGGCCTGAGACTTTCAGCGTGTCAGCGATTTTGTCGACCGGCACATCGAGTTTTTCAGCAAGTTCTTCAGGAGAGGGACGGCGTTCGTTTTCCTGCTCGAATTTCGAGAGCGCCTTGCTGATCTTGTTGAGCGAGCCGACCTGGTTGAGGGGCAGGCGGACAATTCGGCTCTGTTCTGCAAGTGCCTGAAGGATGGACTGTCTGATCCACCACACGGCGTAGGAGATGAATTTGAAGCCTCGTGTCTCGTCAAATTTCTGTGCCGCTTTAATCAAGCCGAGATTGCCTTCGTTGATAAGGTCAGGAAGACTGAGTCCCTGATTCTGATATTGTTTGGCTACTGACACAACGAAGCGGAGGTTGGCACGCACGAGCTTGTCGAGAGCTCTTTGATCTCCCTGGTGAATGCGCTGGGCGAGCTCTACTTCCTCCTCGACGGAGATAAGCTCTTCGCGTCCGATTTCCTGAAGGAATTTATCGAGCGAGGCGCTTTCACGATTGGTTATAGATTTGGTGATTTTTAATTGTCTCATGTCTACTTATAGCAGATAATTCGTGCAAAGGTAGTAATTTTTCGGCGGATTTCAAAATTTGATAGGCCTAATTGCTTAGTATTGTAGGTCTGAAATGCTAAAAATCGGGCGGTTTGCGTGACTTATTTACCGAAAAATTGCTGATTAAAACGCGCGATGGTGGGAAAATGAAAAAAATTATATAACTTTGCAATCCAAATCACATAACAAAGAGCCGCCTTCAAGGGTTCAGCCATCGGGTGTTGACCTTGTCCGGTTCGCTAAGATTATTATCCATTACATGGCGCCCAAAAAAGTTCTATTTGTCTCGCAAGAAGTATCGCCTTACCTCCCGGAGACCCCAATGTCGGTTCTTGGCCGTGACATCCCGCAGGGAATCCACGGTAAGGAATTTGAAGTAAGGACATTTACTCCGAAATATGGCTGCATCAACGAACGACGCAATCAGCTTCATGAAGTGATACGTCTGTCCGGGATGAATCTTATTATTGACGATTCGGATCATCCGCTGATAATTAAGGTGGCTACTCTGCTTCCGTCGCGTATGCAGGTCTATTTTATAGACAATGACGACTATTTTCAGCCACTGCCTGAAAAGGGTCTCGAAACGGATCTCCTTTCTGACGACAACGATGAGCGTCTGATGTTCTTTACGATGGGTGTTGCCGAGACTGTCAAGAAACTTCGCTGGCAACCCGCAGTCATCCATTGCAGCGGCTGGGTGTCGGCTCTTACGCCTCTGTATCTCCGCCGCCGTTATGCCGATGATCCGATATTCCGTGACTCAAAAATCGTTTACGCTCTTCAGCCGGAAAAATTTGAAGGAACTCTCGATCCTCGCTTTGCCGAGAAATTGCGCATGAGCGACTTCAGCGATGAGGATATTGCCGCGCTTGGTTCCGAAGCTGCAGACTTTGCCGCTCTCAACCGTCTCGCAATAGACTATGCCGATGCGGTCATTCAGGTGACAGGCGATGTCGATCCCGCATTGGTCGAATATGCCAAAGCTTCCGGCAAACCTTTCTTGCCCTATGACGGTGACGAAGAACGCGTTGAACGCTACACTGAATTTTACCGCTCGCTCCTGGGCGAGGAAGAAGATTAATAGGGCGTTTCATGACAAGATTTAAAATCTGAGTGGTATGTCTTACAGATAAATTATTGAAATTTATTGACTGCAAAAAAAACAATACCGGCGCTCAGATTTTAACCATCTGTTATTAAACACTCTCTAAGAATTCCACTCTACAAGATGAAAAAATTAGCTCTGCTTTCAGCAGGAGTAATAGCAACACTCTCCGTTATCTCTTGTGATGAAACCACCTCCACAGCCGGCGGAAGCCTGGTTGAGGATGAGGTTGAAATCGTGATTGATTCAAACTTCACCGTCAGTGGTCGCCCGGTTGTCAATGACCTGGTGCAATCACGCACAGTGCTCCAGCTTCTTGGTAATCTGGATGCCAAAGGATATGGTAGCCTCAGAAGCGATATCGTCTGCCAGTACATGCCGGCGGCCTACATAGATACATTCTACGTAAAGCCGGAATATATCGACTCTGTCAAACTCGTCCTCTCGATGTATAAAGACGGATTTGCCGGAGACTCCGTAGTCCCGATGGGCCTTAATGTCTATGAGCTGAACAAACAGCTGCCATCGCCGATTTACAGCAATTTTAATCCTGAAGGTTACTACAATCCGTCTGCGCCGATCGGTTCAACATCCTATTCCGGACTTATTGACGGGGCCGAAGAGATCAGTTCGGACACAGAAGGCAGTATCATAAAGGATATAATGGTTACTCTCCCGAAAGAATTCGGAGTGCGCCTTTACAATCAGTTCAAGACATCGGAAGCGACTTTCGCCACACCTCAGGCATTCGCAAAGTGGTTCCCCGGTCTGTATATCGCAAATTCATTTGGATCTGGTCGTGTGACACGAATAGTCAACAACATGATCAACGTCTACTATCGGTCCATCATGCCGATCCCGGACACGGATCCTAAGCGCGACACCGTATTCAATTGCGTCGGATCATACATGGCCGTAACTCCGGAAGTCATTACAAACAACAACCTTGTCTACAAGATTTCCGAAGACCTGAAGCAGCGCGCGCAGTCAGGCGAGACAATGCTTGTGGCCCCGACCGGCTATGATGTGGAATTCAATTTCCCCGCCCGCGAAATCCTCAGACGCTATCAGGAAAACAGCGGCTCGCTGTCGGTGGTCAACTCTCTCTCGCTCTCAATTCCGGCAGAGGAAATTGAAAATGACTATGGTCTGACGCCTCCGCCCTACGTCCTTCTTGTCAAGAAAAAGGACAAGGACAAGTTTTTTGCAGGAACTCAGACCAACGACAACCTCTCGTCGTTCTACGCATCCTACAAC
>NZ_JAIDEN010000072.1 GCF_029054785.1 Duncaniella sp. | reverse complement strand
ACTGGTCTGGTTTCATTTTGCAAAGATAACACTATACTCCGACATCACCTCCGCCCACCGGAAAAATCCGCTGACCCCAAACTGCAAATGCCGAAAGGATGGAATGCATCAGGCCATAGATAAGGCCACGAATACCGGAAGGCAAGCCGCGTAGCGGCGGGGCGAATCCAGGCCACTGCAAGGGCCGCATGGCGGTCCGCAGCTGTGGTAAAAGCATCACCAAAAAAATTAAGCGCCGTAGGTGCGAAACAATGTCGCACCTACGGCGCTTTTATCATTATATCATATTGTGTTACCACAGCTGCGGACCGCCATGCGGCCCTTGCAGTGGCCTTAAATCCACCGACCGCTAACGCGGCCAGCCTGATATACCTGGCGACTTCGTGGCTTATTCCGACGCCACGATCGGTCAGCTCCGACAAAAACACATTATTCACAAATCCATTGTCCCCAACCTACCACCTGCCCCTATACGGCAGCAATGAAAAAACCGCGGGAGGCTAAAAAGAGGCTTTCAAATCGAACTGAGAGCCACAGAGTTCCATTTTCAGACCGCAAATTTTGAAGATTTTCTGAAAAATCCATTTGGAAAATCAAACGAAATAGCTTAATTTTGTGTTGTAAAATTGAAGAGTATAAAAAATCCCGCGCCGGAGCACGATTGGGAAACTCATCAATTATTCATGAAATACCGAGACAAGCTTGGCCGCCCAATGGCGGGCCTCAGCCCCTTCGGGGGAGGCGTAATTGCCCGGAGGATTACAAAGGTCGGCGAGCACTCAAATCCTGTCTTTCGGAGTTTCATCATCTTCCTCCGGCGTGGTTACTATAAAGAGGCTGCGAAAATTCGCAGCCTCTGTTCTTTTTCGCAGCCGTCATCACCGGACAGAATGATCACAGCCTCACACCGGGACACATTCGACTAACCGGCGCAAACACATATCAACGACCGATGGATCAGGAGGGAGCTGATGAAGATGCCGATTTTGCGCGCAGCCTGCGGCGGGTAAACATGATGTAGAAGACACTGAAAATACCACAGGCAATCAGCATGGCAGTCTGGAAACTCCAGCAGACTATCGAGTAAGCGGCGCCGTCATTGTCACTGATACCGAAGAGACTGAGGGCGAACATAACAGCAATGTTCCACGGACCGAGACCTCCGTTTGACGGCACACCCATGCTGCACGAACCGAACACAAAGACCACCAGCCCCGGCACAAGCCCCCAATAATACCCCTCACCTGTTATGAGCTGGCGAGTGAAGGGGAAGGCAAAGAAGCAGAGGTAGGTATCAAGGAAATAGCAGATCCATATTCCGAACGTGAGCACTATATACATGCCGGTTCCTTTCATGTGGAAGAGCACCATGAAACCGTCGTACAGACGGCGGATGCTCTGATTGATTCCCTTGACAAACGATGTGTTGCGGAAAAACCAATCACCCGCGACAAGCAGCACGACAACCACTCCGAGTCCTATCCACAGTGCGCCGTCAGTCACAATGCGGTCGATCGTCTCTCCGAGAGGATAACGGTCAAGAAAACGATCCATTGCCGGGCGCGCCACAAAAAGAGTAACGACAAGCAACAAGAGAATCATAATACCATCCGACGCACGGTCACCGAGATCTGTGCCGACAACCGTCGATAGCTTGCAGCGCTCGCGCTTGGAGATGTAGACACAACGCCAGGCCTCTCCAAGATATGGAAAGATCAGATTCAAAGCGTAGGCCCCGAAAATCGAGACACTTTCAGCCATGACCGGAATGCGCGGAATGCCTGCGGCCCGAAGCTGTATGCCCCAGCGGATGCCGCGGATGACGTGAGACAACACCGTCAGACACATCATTATCGCCAGATAACGATAATCGACACCCCGGCTGATAATCTCCTTGATCTGGTGGAGGTTGACCTTATCAAACAGCCACACGACCATCCCGGCTGAAACAGCGATCGGCACGAGAAATTTCAGAACGCGCACGAAGCCATCAAGAAATCTGCGGCCCTTGCCCTCCGAAGCAGGAGTAAGTTTCACATTATTGTTGTCATTTGCATTCACATAAGTAACTCTTAAAAATTAAGAGGTCGTTGTTTAACAACAATAGTTAAAATCTGAGCGAAAGTTTTGAGGTGAATATGGCTCCTTTCTCATTTACAACAATTTATCTAAAAGATACACCACTCAGATTTTAACTCTTGTTTTAAACGACCTCTAAGTGTAATCTGTCATATATCAAAACAAGCAAAACCGCCAGTTTGATCAGCAGATAAACAAAAAAACAGACAAGCCATCCGCAGAAAATACGGACGGCTTGTCGGCTCATTTATATCTACGCCTGCTGCATGGTCCGCAGCAGATGCGAAGGATCAATAGCGGCGGCGCTTCTGCTCGTAGACGAGAGTGAGCGAGGGCTGATCGCAGACTTCTGACGGGCCGAAGTACTGGATGGGGCCGGGATAGGTGTAGCATGTGTTCTGCTTCCAGTTGTCGCGCTCTTTGGCAAACTTCAGGAAGGGTGCGCCATCGAGTTCGACAAGAGCCTTGCGGATCACGGGCTTCATTTCACCGTGACGGCGTTCCATGTTCATCATCATTGTGATGGGGATACCGCCGGCAACCCAGTTGACGGGAGCGAAAGTGAGGTTGCGCAGGCTTGACATGTAGCCGGTCTTTCCTGCGGCGATCAGGCAGGCTGCGGTGTAGCCGAGTGCGTAGCAATAGTTGGCATCGAAGTTCGAGGGATCGGCGCAACGGCCTTCATAGCCGAAGAAGTGGTGCATGGTGGCATACTTGCCGCTGTATTTGCCTTCAGCTGCGAGCTGCTCAAGACGCTTGCCGACCATTTCCGAGAGAAGTTTCTCGGTCTCGATGAGCGACACCTGAACGTTGCCGTGGGGGTCGCGGTCGAGAGTGAGCTGACGGGCAACGCCTGCGGGAAGCGATTCGTAGGTTTTGGCATTGGCTGAGCTGAGCTGGCCGATGACCCATTCACGCTGCTTTTCAGGATCAACCGCAGCGAATTCCTCAGCCTTGACAGCGAGAAGGTCGTTGAGCTCGGCGATAAGAGCCTTGACTGCGGGGATGAATTCGATGAGACCTTCGGGAATGAGGACAACACCATAGTTGTTGCCGTCTTTGGCGCGGGCAACGACTGCATCAGCGATGTCGTCGACAACCTGAGCAAGAGTGAGATTCTTGGCCTCGACCTCCTCAGAGATGATGCAGACGTTGGGCTGGCACTGAAGAGCACATTCGAGGGCGATGTGAGAAGCCGAACGGCCCATGAGTTTGATGAAGTGCCAGTATTTCTTAGCAGAGTTGCAGTCGCGCTGGATGTTGCCGATCACTTCGGAATAAACCTTGGTTGCGGTGTCGAAGCCGAAAGAGGTCTCGATCACGTTGTTCTTGAGGTCACCGTCGATTGTCTTGGGCACACCGATCACCTGAACACCGGCACCGATAGCAGCGTAGTATTCGGCAAGGATAGCGGCGTTGGTGTTAGAGTCGTCACCGCCGATGATGACAAGCGCTTTGATGTCGAGCTCCTTGAGAATTTCAAGACCCTTGTCAAACTGCTCCTTTGTTTCGAGTTTGGTACGTCCGGAACCGATGATATCGAAACCGCCGGTGTTGCGGTATTCGTCAATGATATCAGCTGTCAGTTCCTTGTATTTATGATCGACAAGACCGCCGGGGCCCATGAGGAAGCCATAAAGGCGGCTCTTTTTATTGATGCTCTTGATACCGTCAAACAGACCGCTGATCACGTTGTGACCGCCGGGGGCCTGACCGCCGGAAAGGATCACACCTACATTGACAGGCGCTGCCGACTCCTCTGCCGGAACTTTTTCGAAACGGATTTCGGGAAGTCCATAAGTGTTGGGGAACAGATTTTTGATGTCCTCCTGATTGTCGGCAGACTGGGTAGCCTCTCCTTCAATCACTTTCACACCACCGGTAAGCACGATGGGGAGTTGGGGCTTGTAAGCCGCACGGGCTTGCTGCAAAGCGCTTTTTTTCATCTTCTATTTATTATAAAGGGTTATTTAGTTTTAGACATTGCACCTGAGGAAACAGAGGAGAGTAATCTTAATATCAGCACAGTAAAAGACAGATTGCTTTTATCTTTGGCAAAGGTCGCAAATATTTCGGAAAAAATCAAGTGATTTTTCACCTCGTTGACAGAGAGACTGACAAAGCGCACAGATATGGTTAAAATAAGCAAAATATTGTAAAACTGCACACCCTTCAATACTATGTGCAATCAATTGTATTACATTAGATTAAATACATAAAAGCACTGTTAATATTTAACATTTGCAATTACAAACAGCTATCAATAGCAAAAAACAAGTCAAGAATCTGCAATATTCAGCGCCGCGCATTAGTTAAGTGAGGTTAAAATTTGTATTCAAGCACAGCATATAGCCCTAAAATTTTAACATTTCAACTTATTGTGCTAATTTTTGTATCAATCGGAGCCAAAAAGTTTCATTTTGTCAATTAGCGGAAAGTCAAGATTTTGTCATTTTGACACAAAACCGATTTTTAGTAATTTTGCATTGTAGTTCAGAAACGGAGGCCCCAAGGGCCGATAATTGAAATTAAGAATCATCAACAGATCAATGAAACGATATATAGTAACTGCAATGGCAACACTCGTCCTCCCTCTCGTGTGTTCCATTCAGGCCAAAGCAGAGCAGAATCCCACTCCTTTCAAACTTCCGGCAGCTCACATTGAGTCATTTGCCGCAGCTTCAGGAGTAAGCGGAGATGCAATCAATGCCCTCCAGGCATTCTCTCCCTTCACAGCAGAAGACAACGAAAGCGAGATCGACACAGATCTCATCGGCCAGATGACCGACTATGCAGCCAAATTTCTCGGCACCCGCTACCGCCGCGGCGCCGCAGGCCCCTCGGCCTTCGACTGCTCAGGCTTTGTCGGATACGTCTTCAAGAAATTCGGCTTCAATCTCAGCCGCTCCTCACGCAGCCAGTATACTGAAGGCGAACGCGTCAGCCGAGAAGATCTCCGTCCCGGCGACCTCCTCTTCTTCACAGGCCGTTCGAGCAAGAGCAAAACCGTAGGCCACGTGGCAATGGTTGTCGACGTCAACGAAGACGGCTCGTGCACTTTCATCCACGCATCGACTTCACAGGGCGTCACCTACCAGCGTTTCCCTGACGGAGGCTACTACTCAAAACGTTTTATCGGCGCCAAGCGCATCATCGGCGTAAACAGCCCGACAGCATAAAACGAGGCGAAGAATTTCTCATACTTTACATATATTATAAAAACATATTCAATACATCAGACATAGCCAATCGAGTAGGAGGTAAACACTAATCATAGGGTGTTTATCTCCTACTTTCGCGTTTACCGACCTCTCACACCACC
>NZ_JAIDEN010000071.1 GCF_029054785.1 Duncaniella sp. | reverse complement strand
CGCAAAACTCCCAGCGCTCTCAGTTCTCCCAAAACTCTCAATCCCCAAAACTCCCAGCGCTCCCAGTTCTCCCAGAACTCCCAATCCCCAAAAATCTCTCAGCTCTCCCAGTTCTCTCCAAACTCTCAATTCCCCCAAATTTCTCTTGTTTTTGAATTTGGTCGGTAGATTCTCATGGATTTTGTCTAAATTTGTATCGGGAATGCTTTTGTTTGTCCCGAATGAGGCCGAGGGCTTCGTTACTTTTGTTTTTTGAATATAGTGAATACATGAAATTTGGACGGCAATTCCGACTATCAGCAACGGCGATGGCTTTTAGCTTTGCTCTTTCGGCAGCGGCTGAGTTCCCGATGAATTATGAGGGTGCTTTGACTGTGGGAGCCGGAAGCGGTGATTTTGCTCCGTTCTATATCTCATCTTTGCGTCATGGCCGGTTCACGCAGGCTGAAAATTTGCAGGCCGAGGCGCGTTTGTGGCATGAGATGGATTATGACAAGCGTTTTTCGTTTGGCTTCGGGGCGGATTTTATTGGCGGCTATGCATCGGCTGTTGACTATGAGCGTTATGACAAGGCCAATGATTCATGGTTTTCCCATTCAGAAAGACCGTCGGCGTTCAGAATTCAGCAGCTCTACGGAGAAATGAAATACCGCAGTGTCTTTTTGCTGGCCGGTATGAAAGAACATGGTTCTGCAATTCTGCCTCAGAGTCTGACCAGCGGTGATCCTGTCCATAGTGGTAACACTCGTCCGCTTCCGGAAGTCAGGATGGGATTCTGGGATTTTCAGAACATTCCTTTTACCCGTGGGTGGATACAGATTTCGGGTGAAGTCGCATTCGGCAAAATGATGGATAATAACTGGTGGCGTGACCACTATAATTATTATGGCTATCATATCAGCCGGAATGAGCTTTACAATTATAAGCGATGCTATTTCCGGACAAAGCCTACCGAGCCTTTTTCTGTGACATTCGGAATGCAGGCAGTAGCTGTTTTTGGCGGTGAAACGACTTACTATCGAAATGGAGAGATCATTGACGAAGAGAAAAACCGTGTAGGCATAAAGGACTTTTTTAAGATGATATTGCCTTTGGAAGACGGTGGCGAAGGCTATATATCCGGCAACCATATCGGATCTTGGGATATCAAGGCCCGTTACAACCTGAAGAACGGTGCAGAACTGTCGGCCTATTGTTCATGGTTGTGGGAAGACGGAACCGGGATCGGCAAATTTAACGGTTGGGACGGTCTCTGGGGCCTTGGCTATAAGTCCAAGTCAAGTGGCTTTGTCAACGGCGCCGTGATCGAGTATCTTGATTTTACGAATCAGAGCGGCCCGATACATTTTGACCCCAATGATAAGCCAGGAGCTACGGTCCCGGACCATGTTGCCGGGGCTGATGACTATTATAACAATGCCCTGCGCAATTCCTATGCTTATTACGGACAGTCATTCGGAACTCCGGCTATGATGGCACCCATTTATAACCGCGACGGCTATCCCGGTTTTGTCGGCAACTGTCTGCGTGGATTCCACATTGGAATTGAAGGCGAACTGAGCAATAGCCTCGACTATCGGCTGAAGGCCGGTTATCGTAAAGCCTGGGGCTCAGGGAAATTTTTGTTGCAGACTCCGATTCACGAAACAGCCGTGATGCTGGAGACAAACTGGCATCCGGAAAGGCTTGTCAAAGGGCTGAGTCTTAACGTGCAGGTCGAACTTGACCGTGGGACTATGCCGGGAAATGCCTTTGGTGCGCTTGTCGGAGTCAGATATAAAATAAACAGACAGTGATGAGAGAGAAACTGACAGGCATATTCATTGTGATCCTGCTGATGACACTTACAGCAGGGTGCACTCGCAACGACGGTGACATAGGCGACTATTTCGGCAGATGGCGCCTTGAGAAACTGACCGCCGACGGCGAGGAACTGCCTCTGTATACAGACGAAAGCGGCATTGAACTCTATACCTGGTCATTTCAGGGGCGTATCATTCAGATTGCCGAGATCTTGCCGGTTCATGAATATATCACACATACCGGTTCATGGCGTGAGGATGGAGAGATTCTTGAACTGAACTTCAGCCATTATGACGATGAGCCTGCGCGTTTGCCTGAATATCGTGCGCCGGAGGCTCTGCATCTGGTCAGCGACGGAATCACCAGGCTTCACATCGGACGTTTGAAGAACCGGCAGATGATTCTGTCATATATCGGTGAAGACGGAGTGACATATACATATTATTTAAAAAGACCTGTTTAAGCTATAATTATATATGGAGAATTCCAAAACAAAAGTGCTCGTTACCGGCGCTGACGGCTTTATCGGCTCTCACTTGACCGAGATGCTGCTTGAGGAAGGTTATGCTGTCAGAGCTTTGAGCCAATATAACTCATTCAACAACTGGGGATGGCTTGAGGAGATCAGTCATCCTGATCTTGAAGTGGTCACCGGCGATGTCCGAGATCCGAATTTCTGCCGTCATATCACAGACGGCTGTGACACGGTCTATCATCTTGCGGCTCTGATCGCCATTCCTTACAGCTATGTTGCACCTGACAGTTATGTCGACACCAATATCAAGGGAACGCTTAACATGTGTCAGGCAGCGCGTGATTGCGGAGTGCGCCGTCTGGTTGTCACCTCGACAAGCGAAGTTTACGGAACGGCTAGATATGTGCCGATCGACGAGGCTCATCCCCGTCAGCCGCAGTCGCCATACAGCGCCACTAAGATCGGAGCCGATGCGATTGCACTGAGCTTCTACAATGCCTTTGAACTGCCGGTGGTGATCGCGCGTCCGTTCAACACTTATGGCCCACGCCAGAGCGCGCGTGCGATAATTCCTACGATTATTACCCAGATCGCATCAGGCGTCCGTGAAATAAAGGTCGGAGATCTGACCCCGACCCGCGATTTCAATTACGTCAGAGACACAGCGGCCGGCTTTATCGCTCTCGGCCGGGCCGAGGGTATAGAAGGACGTGAGATAAACATTGCTACCGGATCGGAAGTCACGATGAGGGAAACCCTTGAGACCATAGCGCGTATCATGGGCGAGAAAGTCGACTATGTGACAGATCCTCAGCGTCTGCGTCCTTCAGGCAGTGAAGTTTTCAGACTTTGCGGCGACAACAGGCTGATCACATCGCTCACTGACTGGCGTCCGCGCTACGATCTTGAAGCAGGTCTGCGCGAGACGGTCGAATGGTTCACCAAAGGTGACAATCTTTCAAAATACAAGAGCGGCATCTATAATGTCTGAGAGCTATGGCAGAAGACAAGAAGAAAATCAATGTGCTTTTTCTCGGAGGAGCCAAACGCGTTTCTTTCGGGCGCAAACTGATCGAGGCCGGAAAGAAACTCGGAATTGAAGTCGGTGTTTTCAGTTACGAGCTGGAAGCAGAGGTTCCGGTTGCTGTCATCGGTGGAATCATCATCGGACGGCGCTGGGGCGCGGCTGATATTCTGGAGCATCTCCATCAGGTGGTGGAGGCTTACCATATCGACGTGTTGCTTCCGTTTGTCGACGGTGCGATCTCTATTGCCGGGGCCTATGTAGCCACCTACGGAGATGTCTGGTCTCCGGTGGTCAAACCCGGCCTGGCTGAAACGCTTTTTGACAAGGTGCTTTCTGCCCGCGCGTTCGAGAATGCCGGACTGGACGTGCCGCAAACCTATCGCGGAGGCAAGCCGGTGTTCCCCCTGATCGCCAAACCGCGTCGCGGATCGGCATCGAAAGGCATAGAAGTGATCAGCGGGATCACGGATTTCCGCCGGCTTCAGAATGTCAGTGATAACTATCTGCTTCAGACATATTATCCCCGAAAAGAGGAATATACAGTCGACTGCTACATCACACAGAAAGGCGAAGTGCTTTGTATCAGCCCGCGCCGGAGGATCGAAGTGGTCGGAGGCGAGGTGTCACGCACCGTGACTGTCGACGATGCCGGGATTATTGAAGCATCCCGTCAGGCGATAGAACGTCTGGGGCTACGCGGTGCAGTCACATTGCAGTATCTTCGTGAACTTGACGGCGGACGGCTCATGCTGATGGAAATCAATCCGCGCCTTGGCGGCGGAGTGGTATGCTCAGTCCATGCCGGAGCCGACATTCCGGCGATGATTCTGTCCGAAGCGTGTGGAATGCCTTACAGCGGCAGCCGCGAAGCGAAGAGCGGAGTCATGATCTGCCGCTATTTTGAAGAAGCAGTGTTTTTTGATACCCTCTGACGTCCGGAGGAAGTTTAAAGACCAATTAAGAAAGCCGGAGTCTATTATTATCAGACAATTTCTTAGACCGAAACCCTATGACCGATTCAGAAAAAATAATCATAATAGCCGAGGCCGGAGTCAATCACAACGCCTCGATGGAAATGGCCCGCAGGATGGTTGTTGAAGCAGCCCGTGCGGGAGCCGATTATGTCAAATTCCAGACGGCGGTCCCCGAACTTGTGATTTCGTCGATTGCCCCGAAGGCGGAGTATCAGAAAGAAACCACGGGAGAGGCCGAGTCACAGCTTGAAATGTGTAAAGCCATCCATCTGCCATTGTCGGCCTATCCAGAGCTGGCTGAACTCTGCCGGGAGGAAGGGATCGGTTTCATGAGCACGCCCTTTGATCTTGTGAGCATTGATTCGCTGGCCTCACTCCGCATGGACTATTGGAAGATCCCTTCAGGAGAGATCACAAATCTGCCATATCTGCGCAAAATCGCCCGTATCGGCGGAAAAGTCATACTCTCTACCGGAATGTCGACCCTTACTGAGGTCGAAAATGCCGTCGCAGTGCTCGAAAATGGCGGAATCAAGCGTGAAGACATCATCCTGCTCCATTGCACCACACAATATCCGACTCCATACAGCGACGTAAATCTTCGGGCAATGGAAAGTCTGCGTCAGCTGCACACAGGCGGAGTCGGTTACAGTGACCACACTCTTGGAATAGAAGTCCCTGTCGCAGCTGCGGCTCTTGGCGCCAAAGTCATCGAAAAGCATTTCACTCTTGACAAAAATCTTCCCGGACCTGACCATAGGGCGTCGCTCGATCCTGCCGAACTTTCGGCAATGGTGAAAGCAGTGCGCCATATAGAAAAAGCTCTTGGCAGTGGGACGAAAACCGTGGCTGACTCCGAGCGTCCCAACATCGAAGTGGCCCGCAAGAGTATTGTTGCCGCCCGAACCATCTCCAAGGGCGAGACGTTCACAGAAGATAACATCACCGTCAAGCGTCCCGGCAACGGTATCAGTCCGATGCAGTGGGACTCAGTCATCGGACAGGTTGCAAAGAAAGATTTTCCCTACGACAGTCTGATAGAACTTTAGAGGTCGTCTAAAAACAACATCTTAACGATGGTCTGAGGGCATAACAGCATCGGAATCGGAATAAAATTTGGAATGAAAGAATCGCTGAAACTATCCCTTTCTCAGAAATTGCAGCAGAGGCTGTCGCCTTTGCAGATGCGCTTTGTCCGTATGCTTGAGATGACAGGTCCGGAGGTGGAGGAAGAAGTGAGGCGTGAACTCGACGACAATCCGGCGCTTGAAGTCGCCGACCGGAATGAAACGGAAAGTCCGGATGACGAATTTCATGAGAGCGCTGAAGAAATGCAGCTTGCCGATTACAAGGATGAAGACGAAATCCCGGCTTATCGGCTTGAAGCCCGCAATGCCTCGCGTGACGATGCCTATTATGAGCCGGTAGCCGTCGCCTCTGAAAACACACTCGGTGAATGGCTGATGAATCAGCTGCGCGAAACAGACATAAGCGAAGCCGAACTGCTCGCCGCAAGCTATATTGTCGGAAATCTTGATGACAACGGCTATCTGACCCGCACACTTCATCAGATTCTCGACGATCTGGCTATAAATGCCGGGTTGGAGCTTACGATGGATCAGTTGCGCAGTGTGGCCGAGAAGATCCGTTCGCTTGATCCTGCCGGAGTCTGTGCCTATGACCTGCGTGACTGTCTGTCATTGCAGCTCAGGCGTATGGAGCCGTCACCGGCCAGGAAAACAGCATTGGAAATCGTCGACTATTACTTTGACCTCTTTTCGCTGCGTCATTACGACCGCCTGAGTGCGGCCCTTGGAGTTGACCGCGAGCAATTGCGCGAGGCTACGGATGTCATCCGTTCGCTCAATCCAAAGCCGGGCGGTCTGATCGGCGACAGCGAGGCCGATGCGCGCTCGCGCCACATAATACCTGATTTTAATGTTGAAGTCGACGGTGACAGAATCACCCTGACACTTCTCAACAACATCCCGGATCTGACAATTGAGAAAAGTTTTGAGGGAGGATCAGAGAATTTTTCTGTGGCCTCGACTGCATCTTCGCGGAAAGACGCGATGACCTTTATCAACCGCAAGCGCGAGGATGCCACTGATTTCATAGACCTGTTGCGGCTGCGCCAGCAGACGCTCTACAATGTGATGGCCGCGATC
>NZ_JAIDEN010000070.1 GCF_029054785.1 Duncaniella sp. | reverse complement strand
CTCCTTCAATTCAGAACCATATCCACCTCAAAACTTTCGCTCAGATTTTAACTATTGTTATTAAACAACCTCTAAACCATGAAACCTTAGATAACCCTGCGGGGTTACTAAAAAACAGAATCAAAAACCACGACGGATATGGCAACAGCAAGATCCCTACAAGTAAAACTGGCGCTCATGAATTTCCTCGAATTCGGAGTCTGGGGCGCCTACCTGATTTCTTTAGGCAACTACCTGGCACGCATCGGACTGGCAACCCAGATCGGATGGTTCTACACGGTCCAGGGCATCGTCTCACTCTTCATGCCCGCCATCATCGGCATCCTCGCCGACCGCTGGATCCAGGCCCAGAAGATGCTCAGTCTCTGCCACATCCTCGCCGGCTGCTTCATGGGAGCGGCGGGAATCTACTGTCTGACCACATCGCAGGTCGAATTCGGACCGCTGTTCGCCCTCTACACCCTCTCCGTGGCCTTCTTCATGCCGACCATCGGCCTTGGCAACTCCGTGGCCTTCAACGCCCTGACAGGCGCCGGACTCGACACCATCAAACACTTCCCCCCGATCCGCGTCTTCGGCACCGTCGGCTTCATCTGCTCGATGCTCTTCGTCAACTTCACACAGTTCCAGACCAACGCCTATCAGCTCATCACCTCAGCCGTGCTGAGTTTCATCCTCGCCGCCTACGCGCTGACCATGCCCGTCTGTCCGGTCAAGAAAGGACAGAAAAGCTCCATCTCCGACACCCTCGGCCTGAAAGCCTTCAAGCTCTTCAAGCAGAAACGCATGGCCATCTTCTTCATATTCAGCATGCTCCTTGGCGTATCGCTCCAGATCACCAACTCTTACGGCAACGCTTTCATCACCTCGTTTGAAAACCTCGCCGAATTCGCCGACACCTGGGGCGCACACAACGCCAACGCCCTCATCTCACTGTCGCAAGTCAGCGAAACCCTCTGCATACTCCTGATCCCCTTCTGCCTCAAGCGCTTCGGCATCAAGGGAGTCATGCTGATATCAATGTTCGCCTGGGTTCTCCGCTTCGGATTCTTCGGAATCGGCAACACCGGCAGCGGCCTGAGCCTGCTGATCCTCTCCTGCATCGTCTACGGTGTGGCATTCGACTTCTTCAACGTCTCCGGAGGCCTCTACGTCGACAACGAGACATCGAGCGACCTGCGTTCGAGCGCCCAGGGCCTTTTCATGATGATGACCAACGGTCTCGGAGCCACCGTCGGCACCCTCTGCGCCCAGGCAGTGGTCAACCACTTCGTCTTCTCGCAGACAACCCCCGAAGGACAGCACGACGGATGGGTCACCTCCTGGATGATCTTCGCCGGCTATGCCCTCGTGGTCGCCGTCCTCTTCATGTTCATCTTCAAGGATGACAACAAGAAAGCCTCAGCGCAGATGGAAAAGGCCGTCACCGCTGAAAGCAACTCAGCCGCCGACGGACTCGTCAACGACTGATTACAGAACATGCATACTCAGACCAAAGAAATGATTCAGTTTTTCGCACCCGACATAGCCTCCTCTCCCGAACTGCCCGAAAGCGACTCGCGCCACGCCGTGAGAGTGCTGCGCATGCGCGAGGGCGACGAACTCCAGGTGATCGACGGCCGCGGCAATGTCTATCAGTGCCGCCTGGCCGACGCCCACTCCAAACACGCCTCCGTCGAGATCCTCTCCGTAGCCCCGCAGCCGCTCCCCTGGAGCCAGCGCCTGGTTGTGGCCGTCGCCCCCACCAAACACATGGACCGCATGGAGTGGCTCGTCGAGAAGATGACCGAGACAGGGGTCAACACAATCATCCCCCTGCTCTGCGACCGCAGCGAACGGCGCGAAATCAAGACCGAAAGGCTCGAAAAGATCGCCGTCGCGGCCATGAAACAGTCGCTCAAAGCCACACTGCCGACAATCATGCCGATGACCCCGCTGCGCGAAGTGGCCGCGATGATGCCCGACGCCCAGCGGATGATGGCCTACTGCGATCCGGCCATCCCGCGGGTGGACTTCGCGCGGGCCTACCGTCCGGGCCTCGACACCCTGATCCTCATCGGACCCGAAGGCGACTTCTCGCCCCCGGAGATCAGACTCGCCCTCGACTCAGGCTTCCAGCCGGTCACCTTAGGCAACAACCGCCTGCGCACCGAGACCGCCGCCCTCTATGCCCTCTCGGCCTGCCACATCCTCGATCAGAGCGCCACGGCAACATAAGGCAGCCCTCGACGCAGATCCGACCCCTCATCCTCACCGGAAAACCGATCATAAACACCACGGTGACGCCCCTCCCGGCCCACTCTCCACGGCCCTGACCGGCAGACACCGCCCCCATATCACAATTCCAATTTCTGCAATGAATCTAAGAAAAATCGCCATCTCGCTTCTTCTCTCAGCCGGCGCCGTCAGCTTCACAGCCTCGGCCGAAGCCCCCAATCCGATGAAAGAAGCCCTCATGAAAGCCTATCAGGCACTTCTCGACGAAGATCCCCACGACTCCGAGACCCTCTTCCGCCGCGCCAACGAATATTACCTGCAAAACGACTATATCAAGGCACTCGACGACATCAACAACGCCCTGAAATACATGCCTGAAGACGATCTCGACACCCGTTTTCAGGCCATGCAGCTGCGCGCCAACATCAACATGATGCTCCACCGCTACGAACAGGCCGTCGGCGACCTCAACTCCGAAATCTCGCTCGATCCGCAGAACTACGTGGCCATCTACCAGCGCGCCACAGCCCTCTACGAGCTCGGACGCTATCCCGAAGCCAAAGCCGACTTCCGCCTGCTCCAGCAGCGCAATCCCCGCAGCCAGGAAGCCCTCTTCGGCCTGGCCCGCATCGCCGTCAAGGAAAACAACCTCGGAATGGCCAACGAACTCTGCGACAAAGCCGTCGAACTGACCCCCTCGAACAGCCAGGTCTACCTGCGCCGCGCCTCCGTCCGCACCCTCGCCGGAAATGAACAGGGAGCCGTCGACGACTACATCACCGCCATCTCCACCGACCAGGAAAACACCCCCCGCGCCCTGCGCGAGCTGGTCGAGATCTCCAAGACAAACTACCCCGTGGTCATCGCCGGGCTCTCCACAGCCATCCGCCAGGCCCCGCGCAACGGCATGTACTACTTCATCCGCGCCATGATAGCCCAGGGCCACTGCAACTACCTCGCAGCCATAGCCGACTATGACCGCATCATCAACGAAAACCTCGACTCCTACCCCGGTCTGAACGCCGCACTGGCCGAATGTTACTACGCACTGGGAAAATTCGACACCGCCCTGCTCAACATCGACTACGCCATCAGCGCCACCCGCGACAACGAGCGCTACTACGTGATCAAATCCCAGATCCAGCGCGCACTGGGCGACTATGACAGCGCCCTGACCTGCGCCGAAAGCGCCCTTGAAAAAGAACCCGACTCAAACGAAGCCCTCATCGCCAAAGCCCTCGCCCAGCTGCGCCTCGGCAACAGCGCCGACGCCTCCGTCTGCCTCAGCGAAGCAACAATGAACGCCCCTGAGGACCCCTATCTCGCCATAATCCGCGGATGGGTGCTCAAAGACTACCGCCGACAGAAGAAAAACGCCGACATGAGTTTCGAACGGGTCCTCGACATGGACTTCGACCATGACCAGATCAAATCATACCGCGGATTCGCCCTCCTCCAGCTCGACCGCAAGGACGAAGCCGACCGCTGGGTAGAACGCGTCCTCGCCACTGCCGACGACTATGACGGCGAAGTCAACTATCTCGCCGCCTGCTACTACGCCCAGGCAGGCAACAAGGACAAAGCCTTCAAATGCATGGCCGCCTCTCTGGAAAAAGGCTATGCCAACTACTACAACTGGACCGTCAACACCGAAGCCGGAGTCAACGTAGAGCCTCTGCGCAAAGACACCCGCTTCGACAGTCTGCTCAAACAGCACTCCGCCATCTTCGGACGTTAAAAAACAATAAAACCGATTTCAACACCTTCCAATCAAGGTGCAAAATGTGGCCGGCCTTTTACACAAAGGCCGGCCACTTGTGTGTTTCGGAACCGTAATAATCTCTATGTTAGAGATATACCCACAACCTAAATATCCGATAATCCAATCCAATAGCCGTTCTGGCAAAAGCCAGATCACAGGCATTCCCAAAACTTTAACATTCAGGTTTAACTATTAATTACACTTTAATATCTTGAATTTCGTTTTTTTTGCTTAATTTTGCCAAATGTTTAAGTATCTCTAACATAGAGATGCTGCAAGATTTATGCCATCACATTTCGACTATCAGCGGTAAACAACAATAATCTATAATATCCAAATCTAAACCATGCGTGTATGAATTTTAGTCAGAAACTCCGTTACTGGTTTGTCTTCTTGCTGACCGTAACCTTCTCACTTTCAATCTGCGCCCAAAACATTTCCGTAAGCGGAACAGTAATTGACGACACCGGCGAGCCCCTGCTCGGCGCCACCGTCATGCAGAAAGGGACCCAACATGGCGTTGCCACCGACCTCGACGGCAACTTCACAATCAGCGTTCCGGCCAAAGCCATCCTTGTGGTCAGCTACATCGGCTATGACAACAAGGAAGTGCCTGTAAACGGCCAGACCCACCTCGACATCACCCTCTCCACCAATGCAACAGTGCTTGACGAAGTCGTCGCCATCGGCTACGGCACAGTCAAGAAAAAAGACCTCACCGGCGCCGTCAGCTCAGTCACAGGCTCTGAGCTTGCCAAAGTTCCCGTGACCACCGCAGCAGCAGCCCTCCAGGGCAAGGCAGCCGGTGTGAACATCGTGTCTCAGAACGGTGCCCCCGGTGCTTCGATGAACATTACCGTCCGCGGCGGTGCTTCGCTCACCCAGAATACGGAACCGCTCTACATCGTCGACGGGTTTGCAATGTCTAACGCCCTCCAGAACATCGACATCAACGACATCGAGACAATCGACGTGCTGAAAGACGCCTCATCTACCGCCATCTACGGTGCCCGCGGTTCAAACGGTATCATCGTGATCACCACCAAATCTGCCTCCGCAGGCAAGACCAAAGTCGACTACAACGGCTTCGTTTCTTTCGACAAACTGTCAAAGAAACTCAGCATGATGAAAAATGTCCGCGACTATGTAGGCTACCAGTATGAGCTTGCCGAACTCCAGGGCAAAATCAACACCTGGTCAACTGCCTATGACGATGCCTACGGTATCGACATGGACGACTTCTACACCGGAGCCTTCGACCGTATCGCATCACGCTACGGCGACAATCCCTATTCAGTCGACTGGCAGGACGAGGCATTCGGCGGCCATGCAACCACCCAGAACCACAACGTCTCCATCTCGACCGGTACTGAAAAGACCCGCGTTCTTCTTTCTTACAACCATGTCGATCAGGAAGGTCTTCTCGCCAACCACGACTACAAGCGCAACTCACTCCGCGCCAAAATCAATGCCGAACTCTGGAAAGGTGTAAAGGTTGACTTCAGTTCTTTCTTCTATGACAACCTGACTCATGGCGGGGGCAACTACGGCCACATGGACTATGTGCTCCTTCAGCCGATCAACGGCGGTACACTCTTCACCCAGGATCAGCTGATGAACTCCGAGACCTCAATCCAGCTCAAGAAACTCGACAGCTTCTATAACCTCAACAACCCGCTTGTCCAGAACCTCGCTTCTGTTTCGTCAAGCCACACAAAGCGTTTCGAAGCCAACGCCGGCATCACCATCGACTTCCTCAAGCACTTCTCATGGCGCACACAGGGCAACTACACCACCTCGTGGGGCAAGGGAACAAGCTTTGCTGACGAACGTTCCACCGGCTATCTTTCCGACCCCGTAAACACCGGTATGCAGGGTTCTATCAAAAACTCAAGCAGCTCCGGCTGGCACATCTCCAACACACTCAACTTTGTCAAGACCTTCGCAGAGAAACATGATCTCAGCATAATGGTAGGTCAGGAGTATTCTTTCTCCAAGAGCGACAAGAACAACTGGACGATGCGCAAGTTCCCCTATCCCAACCACGGCCTCAACGACATCAAGAATGTCGAGGTTTCAGAAAAGGAATCAGGTTATTCTGAAAGCAACATGCTCTCGTTCTTCGGTCGTGTGAACTACGTCTACGATGACCGCTACCTCCTGACCGCCACAATGCGTGCCGACGGTTCTTCGAAATTCGCAAAAGGCAACAAGTGGGGCTACTTCCCCTCAGCTTCGGCTGCATGGCGCGTGAGCCAGGAAAAATTCTGGCAGGAAGCAAAGGTAGCCGAATGGTTCAACAACCTCAAATTCCGTGTAGGCTACGGTGTCACCGGTAACAACGGCATCGGTTCAAATCTCTATGTAACCAATGCTTCGATGACCACCTACCCGATGGACAACGACGAAAATTCTCCGGCCTATGTTGTAGGCTCCACTCTCGGCAATAAGAACCTTAAGTGGGAGACTCTTCACGCTACCAACGTCGGTCTTGACCTGGGCATGTTCAACAACCGCCTGAACCTTACAGTCGAATGGTACAACAACCAGATCTCCGACATGCTCATGAACTGCGTGATCCCGACCTCTACCGGCTACTCCAAGCAGTATCAGAATGTGGGCAAGATGCGCAACCGCGGTTGGGAATTCCAGCTCAACACCGTCAACATCGCCACCCGCAACTTCCAGTGGACCTCAACCCTCAACCTCTCTCTCAACAAGTCAAAAGTGCTCTCGCTTGAAAGCGGCGAAGACCACAAGACATTCAGCGCCGGCGGAAGCCGTTCGGGCACAGTGACCTACTACGCCACAGTCGGCGAAAGCCTCGGTGACATGTACGGCTACAAATATGAAGGCATCTACACCACCGATGACTTCGAAATCAATGCCGACGGCACCTACGGCGACCTCAAGGAAGGCGTTGTCCGTCCCTACTCAGGCACACCCAAGCCCGGTGACATGAAATTTGCAGCCGACACCGAAAACGAAGACGGAACCAAGCAGTTCACCCGCAAGCTCGTCAAGATCGGCAACGGCACTCCCGACGTGATCGGTGGTTTCAGCAACTCATTCACCTACAAAGGATTTGACCTCAACGTGTTCATGAAGTTCAACATCGGCAACGACATCTACAATGCCACCAAACATGCCATGAGCCCCTACGCACCGTTCGAGAACGTCCCCACTGAATTCGGCAACAACTACTACCGCCTCATCGACCCTGCAACCGGTCGCGAGACAAAGGACGTCGCACTCCTCCAGTCACTCAACCCCAACGAGTCCGGCCGCACATGGAGCCTGTCAAAGACAAATTCAGAATACATCTCCTACCCGAACTCTTACTTTGTTGAAGACGGCAGCTACCTGCGCCTCGCACAGGTTACTCTCGGCTACACCTTCCCTGCAAAATGGATGAAGAAAGTCCATGTCAGCAACCTGCGTCTCTACTTCACAGCCAACAACCTCTGCACCATCACAGGTTACTCCGGCTATGACCCCGACGCATCTGCCAAAAACGACAACATCATCTGTACTCCCGGTTACGACTCGTCGACCTACCCCCTCTCACGCAGCTACGTTATCGGTCTCAACCTTTCGTTCTAACCTCAGTAGTCCAATATCAAGAATCCAACATGAAAAAGAACAAAATATATAGCATTCTCGCAGCTGCCTTTCTCTTCGGAGCCGCGCCGGTGCTTACATCGTGTGATGACCTGCTCGACAAACCGTCCTTCACTGCCGACGACCTCGATTTCGTCTTCTCTGACGAAAACAAGGCAGATCTTTACGTAAAAGGCTGCTACCGCGCACTTGTTTTCTCTGAACTCTGGCGTCCGTTCATTGATCCGGGTGTCACCGTAATCAGCGAAGACGCGATCGACGGCGGACGTCCGCGTTCGGCAAACTTCGCCTATGACCCGATTCTTCCCGCGACAGCAACAACCATTTACAGCCAGTCCTACAAGACTATTGAAGCCTGCAACGTCGCTCTCGAACGTCTTGCAGGACTCCATGAGACTGACAAGGTCAAGGCTCTGATCGCCGAGGTAACATTCATCCGCGCTTTCGCCTACAACGAACTCATCCGTTTCTACGGCGATGTCCCCGCTGCGTTCTCTCCCATCAGCGAATCGCAGAACCAGTCCTGGTATCCCAAGCGCACTGACCGCGACGAAATCTATGACCGCATCATCAAAGAAATGCAGGATTGCGTCAACGATCTTCCCTGGTTCTCCGAATCGAACTACGGCGCCGCACCCGAACGCCTCACACGTCAGGCCGGCAAAGGAATCCTCGCACGTATCTGCCTCTACGCCGGCGGATACTCTCTGCGCTGGAACACCGAGACCAACGATGCCTCATCGCTCCACTTTGACCGTCGCCCCGACGAAGCCCGTGTGAAAGAGCTTTATGAAATCGCCGACCAGGCCCTCTATGATGTCATTGAAAAAGGAGAAAACAGCCTCATCACCCAGGGTCGCGACGGCATGAGCCCTTACCAGACTCTTTTCTACAACTACTGCCAGCGCAACTTCGGTATCAGCTCTCAGGAAATGATGTGGCAGATCGCCCAGCTCGGCGAAACAACAAACTCTGATTTCGGTATCTACAACGGCCAGCCCGGCTGTATGGGCGGTGCATTCGGAGGTCGCAAGACTCTTCAGGTGAAACTCCCCACCTACTATCTCTCGTTTGACCCCGCCGATATCCGCCGTGATGTCATCTGCGCCAACTACTCAATCACATTCCTTTCGGATTCCGAAAAATTCGACGGCACAAACTGCGCCACCACATACTCGTCCATCATGCCCGGCAAATACCGCATCCAGTGGTGCCAGGCTCCTTATGCCGCAGCAAAGCGCAATGTCGATGTACCCCTTCTGCGTTATGCCGACATCCTTCTGATGTATGCCGAGACCCAGAACTTCCTCCACGGCCCCAACGATGCCGCCAAAGCAGCCCTCAAGCAGGTTCGCGACCGTGCAGGAATCGGCTCGATGCCTATCGCTGCCGCCAACAGGGATGAATTCCTCGAAACCATCATGCAGGAACGCAAATGGGAGCTCGGTGACGAACTTCTCGTCCGCGGCGACCTCATCCGCATGAACCTTATCGAGAAGGAAATCCGTCAGGACCAGCAGGATCTTAAAGATCTCTCAGACCGCACAGGCAAATATGCCGACGTTCCCGGCCTGCGTCTTGTGAAACTCGAAATGAGCTCCAGCGAATATGGCGAAAAATTCCTCACAGTGCCCTATATCGACATCACTGATCAGGCTGAGATCTCAAAACTCACCGCAATGAAGAATGCCTCTACCGCAAGCAACCGCAACAAGCACAATCAGGCTATCAAGGAAGTGCTTGCCGCACATGGCATCACTCCATCCGACAGTGAAGTCTGGTACACAGTCAACATGTTCCAGGCATGGACAAGCACCTACAACAAGAACTCCCGCCGCTGTGCAGGCTACACACCCGCTGCGATAGCTGCCCTTAACATCGGCTCTTCGGTCTACACAAAACCGCTCGCAAGTTCTGAAAACGGAGGTGAGTATCCCGACTGGGTTGCAGGCGAATACGGCATCTATCACGGATTTGTCAAGAACAAGACCGAACTCTGTCCCTTTGCCGGCAAGAGCGCAGGCCATCCGCTCATCGACAATCCCAACCTCACTCAGCACCCGGCCTACAAGTAATCGGCCTCTGACTGCTCAAAACTGAAAGTCTTTCATGACCTCTGTGTTAAACAGCGGTCAAAACAACCGCAACAGGAACGGAATTTTGAATTCTCCGTTGCCCGGCAGAAAAAAATTCCGTTCCTGTTTTTTCAAATATCATTTGGTCATTATTAACCAATAAATTTTATATCCTATCAAACATTTCTACACAATGAAAAAATCATTAATCCTCTCAGCAGCTCTTTTCGCTGCTCTCGGAGCTAATGCTGAAGTCTTCACTTACGACTTCAATAACACTCCTCTCTACTGCAAGGCTATCTTTGCCGAAGCAGGCTCTATCGTAGACGAAGCTACCGAACTCGAAGGTCTCGGTTTCAGCTCAAACTATGATTTCATCGACAAAACCGGCATGGCCAAAAACACCTGCGGATCGATGTTCAATGTAAAAAATTCAGATGGTAAATGGGAAGCAGTGAAAAACCGCTGCATCGACCTCGTCGACGGTCAGACCTATACTCTTTCTGGCGAAGAGGGCGAATTCACTGCCATTGACATGACCCACCCCTTCATCTGCTGGGATCAGGAAGGTGCCGGCCCGGCCCGCACACTCCTCATGAAAGGCTGGGGTGGAACCCATGCTGTCGGCTCTGACTACGGCGCAGCTACTGAAGCCGATCATGTTGAGTCTACTCATGCAATTGCTTTCAACCGCAACGCAAACACCGGCAGCCGCACAGGAACTTACGTACAGTTCCCCGAAATCGGCAACCCCACCAAGCTCACAATCTGGATCGGCCATGCAGGCGGCAAATACATTGACAAAGGCCTCTATGCTGAAGTAACTCCCGTTGTCAACGGTGTTGCAGGCGAAACAATCGCTGTCCAGGGTCCCGCTGATGCCACTGCCAAACGCTACTACAAGCAGGAAGTCGCTCTTCCCGCCGGCCTCACCGGCAATGTCGCATTCCGCATCGGTTGCGGCGGCAGCGAACTCGGCATCTACCACGTTGTGATGGAAGGTTCGGCAGTTGATCAGTCAGGCATTGAAGACATCATCGCCAACCCCGCAGCTGACGAAAACGCCCCCATCTACAATGTTATGGGTATTCAGGTTGACGAAAACTACAAGGGTATCGTCATCAAGAACGGTAAAAAATACATTCAGAAATAATCAGCGCTGCTGATCCTGTTTTAAGAATCAAATTACCCCGCAGGGTTGCTAACCGACCCTGCGGGGTTTTCAAAATCTAAATATCTGTTTAATTTTTCAACCATGAAATTTCTTAAAAAACTTGCCCTCGCCGTCTGCTCTCTTTCCTTGGGATTAGGAGCAATGGCAGCCGACGACAGCAGCCTTCTCGCATTCCCCGGAGCCGAAGGCTTCGGCCGGTACACAACGGGAGGCCGTGGCGGTGAAATCTACCATGTCACAAATCTGAACGACTCCGGAGTCGGATCTCTGCGTGATGCAGTCAGCAAACCGAACCGAATCGTTGTCTTTGACGTCAGCGGAGTTATCGAGCTCAAATCGACACTCGTTTTCAGCGGCAACCTCACAGTCCTCGGCCAGACCGCACCCGGTGAAGGTATCCAGGTCTACGGCAACCGCGTCTCTTTCTCAAACGCAAACAACATCATCGTCCGCTACATCCGCTTCCGCATGGGTACTAAAGGCGATTCCGGCAAGGATGCAGCAGGCGTGGCCAGCGGTCATGACATGATTTTCGACCACCTCTCGGTTCTTTGGGGCCGTGACGAGAATTTCTCTATCTCATCAAACTCAAAAGGAACCGGACCGCAGAACATCACTATCCAGAATTCAATCATCGGTCAGGGTCTTCAGTCTCACTCCTGCGGTGGTCTTATCCAGACCGACGGCGGCGTGACCCTCTACCGTAACCTATATATCGAAAACAAGACCCGTAACCCGAAAGTCAAGGGCCTCAACCAGTATGTCAACAACGTTGTCTACAACTGGGGCGACGGCGGATGCTACATCATGAGCGACTCTGAAGGTGACTCTTGGGCTGACATCCAGAACAACTACTTCATGAAAGGTCCCTGGAACGGCGCGACAAAACCATTCTCCCGCGGCAAACAGGGTTTCAGATTCTTCGGTGCAGGCAATTACTATGACGACAACAAAAACGGTGTGCTCGACGGCCACCTGATGACTGTCGAAGAAATGCTCGGAACACAGAGCGACGGCTCTCAGAGCATCTATCTTGAAAGCATCGATGCCGTCAACGCTGTGATCGACGAATTCAACACAGCCAATGCCGATAAGATCGCTGCCGGAACGCAGTGGAAAGTCCAGCACATAACTCCGATACAGAACATGATGACTGCCGAAGAGTCTTATGCCTGGATTCTTGAAAACGTAGGTCCGACACTCCCTGCCAGAGACGAAGTGGACCAATACATTATTGACGAGCTCGCGTCATACGGCTCAAAGGGAACAAAAAATGGTATCAGCGGCGAATCACAGCTTCCTCACAAAGGAACCGGTGTCCTCTCCGGCGGTGTGAAGCCTCTCGACACTGACGGCGACGGTATGCCCGACGAATGGGAAATCGCCAACGGCCTCAATCCCAACGATGCTTCCGACGCTGTGGCCATCGCAGCCAACGGCTACATGAACATCGAGAACTATGCCAACTCCATCACCGAGGCTTTCCCCTACATCAAAAAACCGATCAAGCTCGCTCTCGGCACCCCGACCAAGACCACTGTCTCTCTCAGCTGGGACATCAACAAGAACACCGAATGCGGTTTCGTAATCGAGGTTTCGGCTGACGGCGGCGTGACCTTCACTGAAGTGGCCACTGCTCCCGCCGGAACAGCTTCGACCGAACTCACCGGCCTCAACCCGATGACTCAGTATCAGGTGCGCCTGCGCGCAACTGACGGCAAGGGTCTCTACTCGGACTTCACCGACACTCTCTCGTTCGAGACTCCCGGCGATCCGACAGCACCCTTCGCTTCAGAACTCATCTTCCCCGCCAACGGCGCCAAGGAAGGCATTGCCAACGGCATCAACTTCACCTGGAAGAACGACCGCAAGGCCTATGGCGGCGATCTGACTTACAGCCTCTACCTCGGCACCGATGCTGAAAACCTCACCGTTGCCGCTCAGGGTCTGACTGCAACCGAATGGAACTGCACCACTCTCGAAGCCAACAAGACCTACTTCTGGCGCGTCGATGCCACAAACACTCTCGGCACAACTCCCAGCGAGGTTTACAGCTTCACCACGACCGCAGGCGGTGTGCTCTTCTACACTGACTTCCACACATGCCCCGCATCCTATGCCGCAAAATACGGTTCGATCTCTGCCAACACCAACATCTTCAACGCCGCCAACCAGCGCGCTGAATTCGACGGTATGGTGATCGGCTCCGGATCCAACGCCATCCGCGTCGTAGCTATGAAAGATTGCTTCTCTGAAGACCTTAACGCCGACTACGGCCCCGCTACTGAAGAAGACCGCGGAGCAACCTCCTGGGTTCTCCAGTTCAACACCACCAAGGCAGGCGGCTACATCGAGACTCCCGAAGTGCAGGGTCCCTGCGTGCTGACCGTCTACTTCGGCAACACAGGCTCTTCTCAGCAGACAGTCAAGATCGTCACCATAGCAGGCGGCGAGGAAAGCACCGAAAGCTACGCCATCGGCGCCAAGAAGCGCATCTTCAAATACACCAAGACCTACACCAACGCCGGTGCAGTCAAGTTCCGCATCGACGCCAACGGCAAGAAGTTCAACATCAACGACATCCTCGTGGAGCGCTACGTTGCCCCCGAAGGTGACCAGCCCCTCGAACTGACCTCAGGCGAACAGATCAACAACATCGCCTACACCGACGGCAACATCAGCCTCGGTTTCAACCAGGAGATCAAATACAACGGCGGAGCCTCAATCTCCGGACAGAAGAGCTTCGAGGACATCACCGTGGCAGCCGGCGGCACCCGCATGACCGTGAGCTACGAAGCCCTCGACGCCAACTCGGAATATGTCATCAACTTCCCCGCAGGTGCCCTGACCGACGTCAGCGGTGAGAAATCGTTCGTTGGCGAAGTGAAGCTCATCACCGGTGACTTCCCCCGCGCCAAGGAAAGCGGCGAGACCCACTGGGGCAAGGCCATCAAGACCCTCCCCGCCAACTTCGCTCCGTTCAACACCGTGGCACCCTTCGAAACCGTCGGCGGCCTCGTGCAGGACAAGCAGAACGACTACCCCCACTGGTGCTACACCGCCGGAGGCACTAACGCAGGCGAAGTAACCGCCGACCACGTGACCTTCCGTTCGGCTTCAAGCAACGACAAGGTGATGGCCTACTTCGACGGCACTGCCAAGAAAATCTACCTCGAAGTATCGGCAAGCGAAGGCTCGGCCTGCCGCCTCAAGATCCAGGAGACCCGCAACGCCGACATCGCCCCGACCTGGCGCACCATCCGCGTCCTCTCTCAGGACGAACTTCCCTTCAAGGGCGAGCTCGAACTCAACCCCGAATCGCGCTTCGTGAAGATCGTCCCCGCCTCTGTCAGCGGCGACGTCACCCTCAACGCCTTCCGCATCTCCGACGCCCAGGGCAACTTCGGTCCTGACTTCAGCGGCATCGCCTCTGTCATCGCCGACAACGTGACCGTCAGCACCACCGCCGACGGCATCCGCGTCAGCGGCCTCTCTGCCGGCAAGACCGTCAGCGTCTATGACATCGCAGGCCGCACCGTGGCAAGCGCCCGCTCCAACGGCTCTGACACCGAACTCACCCTCTCCAAAGGTGGTTTCTACCTTGTCAGCGTAGAAGGCAAGACCTTCAAGATCCGCTTCTGAAACTGACCGCAAGTCAGTCTGACATAAGCCCGCTATCCCGCGCCGCCTCCGCTAACCGGAGGCGGCGCGTTGGTTAAATAATGTTTCATAGATTTAATTTCCGTGTCAAAACTTCCCGCCATTCGGGAATTAATGCTTACATTTGTGATATAATTCAGACAAGCATGGCTGCCAACCTTCAGCAACGGGTCGATAAAATCGAAGCAAAGGCCGCGCTCATCCTTGAGCGCTACGAGCTGATGCTGCGGGCCAGGCAGGAAGCCGAAAACCGGGTGAGAGAGCTCACCGGCACTGTGGAGCGCCTTGAGCGCACCATCGGCGACCTTAACCGGCAGATCGAATATCTGAAAGTGGCCTCGGTGCTCACCCCCGACCACAGAGACGTTGAAGCCACGCGCGCAGTGCTGTCTGAGTTAGTGCGCGAAATCGACAAGTGCATCAACCAGCTAAGCATTTGATGACTGAAAAGATTCTCAATATTTCAATCCGCATAGCCGACCAGCCGAGAATGGCCCTGCGCATCCCCGCCTCACAGGAAGAGGTGGTCCGACGGGCCGAGGCCAACATCAACGAACTCTGGCGCAAATGGTCTGCGATGGCGGAATTCAAAGATAAATCCTCAGCCGAGATACTGGCTATGGTGACCTTCAGGTTTGCCCAGCTCTATTTCAGCTCCGAGGAAGCGTCGCAGAAGGTCGACAAGACACTGGAGAGCCTGGAGAAGAGTCTCAACCGCATCCTCCACGATCTTCCTGACGACACCGACAGCTGACACGCCGCCTCATCTCCGGCGTCCCCCGTCACTCCGCCCCGAAGACC
>NZ_JAIDEN010000007.1 GCF_029054785.1 Duncaniella sp. | reverse complement strand
TCAAACTATACGCCTAAAATTTTAACACTCTCTACGTCTCAATTTAACATATGCACTGGCATTTCGGCTTGACCCGAGATTGCATTATCTTTGCATTGCAAAACCTGCTTTCGGGCAGGTCGGGAGATTACATCACCTCGGCAATTCAGCTTCGCATTCACCTCGGTTTTTTTCGTGGGGGTGTGGCGGAGAGGAAAGTGATGGGACGGCTCTTCTCCTTTGATCGACATTATGAAAAAATATCTGTGTCCCGTCTGACAGAATCCTGCTAAATGCAATCGGATCGCCGCCTGTGGTGCTTCGGTAGTGTGAAGGGTTCGTGTTGTCGGGAATATTTTATATTATTGGCCGCCAATGGAATCCACATGAGACTGTCTTACACAGGTTTAGATCGCATTATATCAGGAATTCTTATCGATATGCGAACTTAGAGGTTTAAAAACAAGAGTAAAAATCTGAGTGGTGTATCTTTTAGATAAATTGTTGTAAATGAGAAAGGAGCATAGCTCGCTATGCTCCTTCAATTCAGATCCATATCCACCTCAAAACTTTCGCTCAGATTTTAACTATTGTTTTTAAACAACCTTTTAAACCTGACTTGATTTATAATAGACCGGTCTCAAGTGTTGATAATTATAGAAAGAGACCGAAATCGTCCCGGCAGTCATGCATGATTCAGCCGGGACATTTTTTTGCGGCATCAGGCAAAAATTATGGCCAAACAGCCTCTTGGCATGACGCCTTTTCGCAATAATTTCGTATTTTTGCAAAACCATAAACTATCAATTACGTCAAAATCAAAATGAAAAATATCATACTCTTCGATCCGGCAGTTGCCCGCGCCGGACTCTTGCCCCTGACACTGACCCGTCCTGTCGCACTTCTGCGCCACGGCATCACTACCATTTCCGAAAAATGGCAGAAGGCCATTCCGGGAGCATACTCATACAGCACCCAGGACTATCTTTCGATAAAATATCCTATGGTAGAGGCCGCTGACGGCGACAATCTCTTCATCGCCGGCAACCTCCACCCCGACAGTCAGCTCGTCGAAGCCATCCTCTCGCTCCAGCCGGGCGAGGCTCTGACTCTCGGCGGGGAGACCATCGCCCGTCGCGGCAACGGCAACCCCTCGGCGACAAAGGCCTATGAGGGAACTCCTCTCGCGGTCAACCATGTCTGGGATCTCTTCATGCTCAACGACGAAGCCCTGCGCCGTGATTTCGCCGCGCTCACGGAAGGCCGCCGGTCGCAGCCGCTGAGCGAGACCTGCCGCCTGATCGGCGATCCCTCGCAGCTCTTCATCGAAGAGGGCGCGGCGGTCGAAGGCGCAATCATCAATGTGACCAAAGGTCCGGTCTACGTAGGCCGCGACGCTGAAATCATGGAAGGCGCCTGCCTGCGCGGTACGATCGCCCTCTGCGAACACGCAGTCGTCAACATGGGAGGCAAGATCTACGGCGCGACCACCCTCGGCCCTTACTGCAAGGTCGGCGGCGAGCTTAACAACGTCGTCATGACCGGATTTTCCAACAAAGCCCATGACGGCTTCCTCGGCAACGCCGTCATCGGCGAATGGTGTAACCTCGGCGCCGGCTGCACGGCTTCGAATCTCAAAAACACCTATGCGCCGGTCAAGGTGTGGAGCATGGCCGAGGACCGTTTCGTCAAGACCGATCTCCAGTTCTGCGGACTCATCATGGGCGACCACTCAAAGGCAGGCATCAACACCATGTTCAACACCGCTACGGTTGTCGGCGTAGGTGTCAACTTCTATGGAGCCGGTTTCCCCCGCACTTTCATCCCCTCGTTCACCGAAGGCTCCACTCTCGGCATGAAGCCCGTGATCATGGACCGCTTCTTTGACACAGCCTCGCGCATGATGGGCCGCCGTCACAAGGAGCTGACTCCGGTCGACAAGGAAATTTTCATAACCATCAACGAAAACTCTCTCTGAAGCCTATGCCACAAGTCTCCGAACGCGGCACTCTGATGCCCGCTTCCCCGATACGCCGTCTTGCTCCCTTGGCCAACGACGCCAAGGCCCGCGGGATCAAGGTCTACCATCTCAACATCGGTCAGCCTGATGTCCCGACCCCTTCCGAAGGGCTTGAGGCGCTCAAGAAGATTGATCGCAAGGTGCTTGAATACAGCCCCTCAGCAGGTCTCATGTCGCTTCGCGAAAAACTCCGCGAATACTATCACCGCTTCAACATCGAGGTCGATGTCGACGACATCATCGTGACCACCGGCGGTTCCGAGGCGGTCCTGTTCGCATTCATGGCCTGTCTCGATCCCGGCGACGAGATCATTGTCCCCGAACCTGCCTACGCCAACTATATGGCCTTCGCGATCTCGGCCGGCGCAAAGATCGTCACCGTCCCTTCCAACATCGACCAGGGCTTCGCGCTTCCGGCTGTCGAGAAGTTCGAGGAGCTGATCACCCCCCGCACCAAAGGCATCCTGATCTGCAACCCAAACAACCCGACCGGCTATCTCTACACAATGAAAGAGATGCTCCAGATCCGCGATCTGGTCAAGAAATATGACCTTTTCCTCTTCTCCGACGAGGTCTACCGCGAGTTCTGCTACACGGGCGCACCCTATATCTCCGCCTTCCATCTTCCCGGCATCGAGGAGCAGGTGGTGCTCGTCGACTCCGTCTCGAAGCGCTACAACGAATGCGGAATCCGCGTCGGCGCCCTCATCACCAAACACCCGCAGCTCAAGACCAACGTCATGAAGTTCTGCCAGGCCCGTCTCAGTCCGCCTCTGCTTGGCCAGATCGTGGCCGAAGCCTCGATCGACACCTCGGCTGAATACATGCTCGCAACCTACAACGAATATGTCGAGCGCCGCAAATTCCTCATTGACGAGATCAATAAAATCCCCGGCTGCTACACCCCGATCCCGATGGGCGCGTTCTACACGGTGGTCAAACTCCCCGTCGACAACGCCGATGAGTTCTGCCAGTGGTGTCTGCGCGACTTCAACCTCGACGGAGAGACCATCTTCATGGCCCCGGCTTCAGGCTTCTACACCACTCCGGGAATGGGTGTCGATGAAGTCCGCATGGCCTATGTGCTCAACAAAGAGGACCTTGCCCGCGCGATGAAGATCCTCGCCGCCGCTCTCAAAGCCTATCCGGGCCGAACAATCTGATTTTCACAGACCGGATTGTTCCGAGTCACCGTAATATAAGAACCTCCTTCTGCTTATCGACAGTTTGTCGTGGCGGAAGGAGGTTTTCTATGTCATATAGGTGCGATAGTGTCGTCTGTCGGAATCGAGTTGTCGCTCTGTGGAGCAATATCAGGAATCTCGATCCGTTCGCCCAGGAAATGGGGCTGTTTGCCGAACCAGATATCGAGCAGCATCTTGTCACGGGCAAGCCATTCGCGGATCGCGAGTCTGACCCTAACCGACCTCGGTGCCCAGAGCGGCGCCGCGACAGACACGGCATGAATCCCGTTGGCTTCGGCGAGATACAGCGCCCGCGCATTGTGGTCGGCCTGTGAGATGATGGTCAGAGAGTCGCAGCCGAACACCTCCTTGGCCCTGACCACGGAGTCAAGTGTGCGGAATCCTGCGAAATCGAGGATAATTCTCTCTTCAGGTACCCCCTCTTCCATCAGAGCGTCGCGCATGGCCGTCGGCTCGTCATATTCCCTGATATGGTTGTCGCCGCTTGCTATTATGTAGTCCGTCTTACCGGCGTGATAGAGCGAGGCCGCGGTTGCTATGCGGTTGGTGAAATAGGTGTTCGTTCCTCCGCTGCGGGTGTGCGGGTTGGTGCCGAGCAGGAGTGCGACCCTGACATGGGGCATACTCTCAGGTCCGTCATAGATGCGCCCCTCCGCCGCCCTCTCCACAGTCACATTGGCGTAGACGGTAAAAGCGACACACAACGCAAGAAACGCCACCACACTCAGGCAGATCTGCCTCATCACCGGACGCCTCCTCCGCCCCGGCCCTTTATCGCATGAGAATTTCATAAAACTATATGTAATTAGGTGTTCGTCCGGTTTATATGATTGTGCTGAGAGCTAAACCGGATGTTTCCACAAAGTTATAAAAAATGTGTGTTCCTTTTGCTAAGTTAACCATCAAGATTGTTGATCTTTGGATAAAAGCGGCCAAAATCTTAACTTTGCAGTAACTTTTGATGTCATGAACAGGAAAGATTTTGAAATAATGGCTCCGGTCGGGAGCTATGAGTCGCTCCATGCCGCTATCGAGGCCGGGGCTGATGCTATATATTTTGGTGTCGAGGGGCTGAACATGCGTTCACGCTCATCGGTCAATTTCACGCTTGACGATCTGCGGAACATCGCCTCGATCTGCGATCAGGCAGGGGTGAAGACTTACCTGACAGTCAACACCATCATCTATGATAACGAACTGGAGAAGATGCGCTCTGTCATCGAGGCCGTCCGCGACAGCGGAATCTCGGCTATAATCGCGAGCGATATCGCCGCCATCAGCTATGCCCGCAGCATAGGTGTCGAGGTCCACATCTCCACACAGCTCAATGTCACCAACATTGAGGCTGTCCGCTTCTTCGCTCAGTATGCCGATGTGGTAGTCCTCGCCCGTGAGCTGAATCTCGATCAGGTCAAGGCTATCTACGACGCAATCGAGCGGGAGGACATCCGCGGACCTCACGGACAGAGAGTACGCATCGAGATGTTCTGCCACGGCGCACTCTGCATGGCCGTCTCAGGCAAATGCTATCTCAGTCTCCACGAAATGAACTCAAGCGCCAACCGCGGGGCCTGCACCCAGATCTGCCGTCGCGGCTACACTGTCACCGACCGTGAGACCGGCGACGAACTGGCCGTGGAGAACAAATATATCATGTCGCCCAAGGACCTGAAGACCATTCATTTCCTTAACAAGATGATTGATGCCGGAGTCAGAGTGTTCAAGATCGAAGGCCGTGCGCGCGGTCCGGAATATGTCAAGATCGCCGTCCAGGCCTATTCGGAGGCTATCGACGCCGTCTGCCGCGGCGAATTCACTGAGGACCGCATTGCCCGCTGGGACGAGGAACTGTCAAAGATCTTCAACCGAGGCTTCTGGAACGGCTACTACCTCGGTCAGCGCCTCGGCGAATGGTCTTCGAAATACGGATCGTCAGCCACACGCGTCAAGCGTTATGTGGCCAAAGGTGTGCGCCACTTCCCGAAACTCGGAGTAGGGGAGTTCCTTATGGAAGCCGGAGAGCTGCATGTCGGCGATGAGATCGTAATCACCGGCACTGACACGGGTGCCATTATCATGACCGTCGAAGAATTGCGCCTGGAATATGACCCCGTGCCGATGGTTAAGAAAGGCGACAGCTTCTCGATCAAAGTGCCGCGCAAAATCCGTCCCTCCGACCGCCTCTATATCTGGGAGGAGACCGACATTGCGAAAAAGCAGGGCTGACGGAAAACAGCAGACCTGTTATTGGCATTTATAGCCTGTGTATAAGTCCGGTTTAAATCTAACCACACGTTTGTGTAACTCTTTGAAAAAACGTAACTTTGTAACTTAATACTATACTTTTTTAATAAACCATGAAGAAATTCTGCTTATCAGTGCTTTGTTTCATCGCCGCCTTTGCGGCCTCGGCCTCTGGCCAGGCTGACAACGGCCTGACTTTGCGCTATGACCGGCCTGCCGATTACTGGCTTGAGGCCCTGCCTCTTGGCAACGGACGCCTGGGTGCAATGGTCTACGGAGGTATCGCCAGTGATACGATCCAGATCAACGAAGACACCTTTTGGGCCGGAAGTCCCTACAACAACATCAATCCTAATGCCAAAGCCCATCTTCAGGAGATCCGCGACTGCATTGACCGCGGCGACTATGAACGCGCACAGCGTCTGGCAATGGCCAATATCACCGCTGACATCAACGTGACAGCCCACGGTATGGCCTACGAATCTTTGGGCAACATCGTGTTCAACTTCAAGACACCAAAGGCTGTTCCCTCGGCCTACTCCCGCACACTCGATCTGGCCGATGCTGTCGCTCAGGTCGATTACACCCTCGGAGGTGTCGACTATAAGCGTGAGATATTCACCTCCTTTGCCGACAATGTGCTTGTCATGCGCCTGACAGCTTCGAAAGGCGGCAAAATCAGTTTCACCACCTCTTTCAAAGGTCCCGAAAAGGAAAAACGCGTCAAGGCTTCGGCTGAAGTGGTGGCCGGAACCGACAATCTGCTGCGCGTAAGCTCATTCCCCGGTCAGCCTGAGATGGAGAACATTCCCAACCGTCTCCACGCGACTACTTATATTCAGATCATTGCCGACGGAGGCAAGCAGAGTGCCGACCGCTCCAAGGGGACTCTCACTGTCAAAAATGCCGACAGCGTTCTGGTGGTAGTGGCATCGGCGACCAATTTTGAAAACTACAAGGACATTTCCGGTGACAGCGATGCCAAGGCAATGGCCGCTCTCTCGGCATTCGACCGTAATTTTGACCGTGCCCGACGCGACCACAGCGCCCGTTATGCTTCGATGTTCAACCGTGTCAGCCTCGATCTCGGCCACAACCCCGCGCAGGAGGCCAAACCGACCGATCAGCGCATCGCCGAATTCTCCACATCCGATGACCCAGGTCTCGCTGCCATGTATTTCCAGTTTGGCCGCTATCTGCTGATCAGCTCATCCCAGCCCGGCACCCAGCCCGCCAACCTTCAGGGTATCTGGAACCCCGACGCCGGACAGTATCCTGCCTGGGACAGCAAATATACCACCAACATCAACGTCGAGATGAACTACTGGCCTGCCGAGGTCACTAATCTCAGCGAATGTCACGATCCCTTCCTCCAGATGGTCAAGGACGTGAGTGTCACAGGCCGCGAATCGGCTGAGAAGATGTATGGCTGCCGCGGATGGACTCTCCACCACAACACCGACCTCTGGCGCTCGACCGGTTCGGTCGACAATGCCTCGTGCAGCATCTGGCCTACCTGCAACGCATGGTTTGCCTCCCATCTTTGGGAACGCTATCTTTTCACCGGCGACAAGGAGTGGCTTGCCGCTGTCTATCCGATCCTCAAAGGTGCCTGTGAGTTCTACCAGGATTTCCTTGTGACAGATCCCAAGACCGGCTACAAGGTTGTCTCTCCCTCGAATTCGCCTGAAAACCACCCAGGACTCGGTTCCTATGATGATGCCGGCGGCAAGAAACGCAGCCTGGCGGTGTTCAGCGGCGTGACCATGGACAACCAGATGGTCTATGACCTGCTGACCAACACCATCCTCGCTGCCGAGGTTCTCGGCTGTGACAGTGAATTTGCCGCCCAGCTCGCCGACCTCAAGGCTCAGTTGCCTCCGATGCATGTCGGCAAGTTCGGTCAGCTTCAGGAATGGCTTGAGGACTGGGACAAAGAGCGCAGCAGCCACCGCCATGTGTCTCACCTCTGGGGTCTCTATCCGGGCAACCAGATCTCTCCCTATACCAACCCTGAGCTTTTCCAGGCCGCCAAAAAATCGCTCATCGGCCGTGGCGATGCCAGCCGCGGATGGGCTATGGGCTGGAAAGTCTGCCTCTGGGCCCGTCTGCTTGACGGCAACCATGCCATGACCCTCATCCGCAACCAGCTTCGCCTCAAAGATCCTAATGTCACAATCAAGGACCAGGACGGCGGCACTTACGCCAATATGTTCGACGCTCACCCTCCGTTCCAGATCGACGGTAACTTCGGTTGTACTGCCGGTATCGCCGAAATGCTTGTGCAGAGCCACGACGGTGCCATCCACCTGCTTCCGGCATTGCCCGACGCATGGCCCCAGGGTTCAGTCAAAGGTCTGCGCGCTCGTGGCGGTTTTGAGATCACGGATATGAGCTGGGCCGACGGTAAACTGGTTTCGGCTACCATCCGTTCGACCCTCGGCGGCAATCTGCGCCTGCGTTCGGCCACACCTCTGAGATCAACCGGAGGCAGCCCGGCTCTCTCCGTTGCGGAAGGCGCGAATACCAATCCGCTCAACAGAGTCTATACCATTGCAGCGCCTGTGATCAAGGATCCGACCAAAATTCCGGCCCTCGATCTGCCCCAGACATGGCTCTATGATCTTCCGACCGAGGCGGGTGCCACATACGTCATCCAGGCGGCTGATCTTCCCCTCTGATCAGATAGTTTAAGTCAATAAAGCGCCACATACAAAAAGCGCCGTAGTTGCAAGACATCCGGATTGAGATGTTTCGCACCTACGGCGTTTTTTTATTGCATGGCGGGTTGGGGGCTGTTGGAAAAGTTTCCCACCCACGGCGCTCAGTGGTTGGGTGAATGGCCTGATGAACCATAGCTGCGGACACCTACGGCGCCCTTGCAATGGCCTGAGATCTTGCCGCTGCTACGCAGCTCATCTTCGCACCATCCCCATCTTCGCATAACCGCAGAATCCCGCCATCTCCATCTTCGCATCACTACACATTCCAGATTTATCAGTGAATCCTTATGCTAACCGCAAGTTGCCAGGTGCTTACATGGATTCTCTTGCAGACCGCGTGGCTGCCAGGTGCTTATGTGGGTTCTCATGCATCACCGCATGGTACTATTATCGGATGCGTGTGTCGGTTTTCAGGCTGGCCGCGTAGCGGTCGGGAGAATCCAGGCCATTGCAAGGGCGCCGTAGGTGTCCGCAGCTATGGTATCACAG
>NZ_JAIDEN010000069.1 GCF_029054785.1 Duncaniella sp. | reverse complement strand
GATTGACTTCGCAACGATTAAATTGCTCCTTGCTCACTTGTAAAATTAAATTTCAGTTAAAACTAAACACTCTCTTAAAGCGCATCACTATTTTTAGGTATTTTCTATTCTATAAATAATGATTAAGTTTGCAAACTCTTTTGACACTGACAAACAATTGCACCTATGCGACTATCTGATCTCAAACCGGGCGAAACCGGAATAATTGTAAAAATTCTTGGTCACGGAGCTTTCCGCAAACGAATGCTGGAAATGGGGTTCGTGCGTGGCCGTGAAGTCAGAGTGGTACTTGACGCACCGCTCCACGATCCGGTGAAATATCAGATAATGGACTATGAGGTCTCCCTGCGCCGGTCTGAAGCCGAGCTGGTTGAAGTGGTCTCTGTAAATGACAATTCAGATTCTTCCGAACCGACTCTGATCAACCACACCAAGACCGTCAGCGATACTGAAATCTCAACACCGGCCCACGAAAAAGGGCTGCGCACAATAAACATAGCCCTGATCGGCAATCCGAACTGCGGAAAGACCACCCTTTTCAACGTTGCGTCAGGAGCCCGCGAGCATGTGGGCAATTACAGCGGTGTGACTGTCGACGCCAAGTCAGGAACATTCAAATACAAAGGATTCAGATTCAACATAGTAGACCTACCCGGCACTTATTCTCTTGCCTCCTACTCCCCTGAAGAGCTCTACGTCAGACGTTATCTGAAAGAAAAGACACCTGACATCATCATCAACGTTGTCGACGCATCGAACCTCGAACGCAACCTTTACCTGACGACCGAGCTCATCGACATGGACCGCAGCATGGTCATCGCCCTCAATATGGCCGATGAGCTTGAACGTTCCGGCCGCAAACTCGACTACAAGACTCTGGGCGAAATGATCGGTGTGCCCATCGTCCCCACATCCGCCCGCAACGGCACCGGAATCAACGAACTGTTCGACACCGTGATCAGCGTCTATGAAGGGACAGATCCTGCTGTCCGTCACATCCACGTCAACCTTGGCTCCGACATCGAAAAAGCGCTGTCAGAAATTAAAGACACGCTAAAAGAAAATCCACACATCGGACGCCACTTCTCTCCACGCTATCTTGCGATCAAACTGCTGGAAGGTGACGCGGAAGTAGAGACAATGGTCCGCTCCCTGCCTGACGGCTCCCGGATTCTCGACCTGCGCGACAAGAAACTGCAAAAGGTCTCCGAGATACAGAAAGACGCCGACATCAACATGTCGATCGCCAATGCGAAATACGGTTTCATCGCAGGCGCTCTGGCCGAGACTCTCGAAGAATCCAAGAAAGAAGAGATCAACTCCACACATATCATAGACACGATTGTCACCAACCGACTGTTCGGCTTTCCGATTTTCATCGGCATCATGGCCTTGATTTTCTGGGCCACTTTTGAACTGGGATCCTATCCCATGGAATGGATCGAAAGCGCGGTCAGCTGGATAGGAGAAATGGTCAAGGAACACCTGCCTGACGGAATAGTCAAGGACTTGATTGCCGACGGAATCATCGGCGGTGTCGGCGGCGTGATCGTATTCCTGCCGAACATCCTGATTCTCTACCTCTGCATATCTTTCATGGAGGACTCAGGCTACATGGCCCGCGCTGCTTTCATCATGGACAAAGTCATGCACCGGCTTGGACTTCACGGCAAATCTTTCATTCCGCTCGTGATGGGATTCGGCTGCACAGTACCTTCGATCATGGCCAGCCGCTCAATCGAAAGCCGCTCAAGCCGTCTGATCACCATACTGATCAATCCATTCATCAGCTGTTCGGCCCGCCTGCCTATCTATGTGCTACTGATAGGAACATTTTTCCCTAACCATGCCACACTGGTGTTCATGTGTCTGTATTTCACAGGCATACTGATAGCCGGACTGACAGCCCGCATGCTCCGTCGCTTCCACTTCGGACAGGACGTGACACCGTTCGTCATGGAACTCCCGCCCTATCGCGTCCCGACCTTGCAGGCAACCCTCCGCCACATGTGGGGCAAGGGTGAGCAATATCTGCGCAAAATGGGCGGCGTGATCCTCGTCGCCAGTATCATTGTCTGGGCGCTGAACTATTTCCCGCTCCATGACGGACAACCTTCTCAGAATATTTCCGCTGAAACAGTCACCGATGACTCAGCCATCGACCCTTCACGCGACAGCTATCTTGAGATGGCCGGCAAAGCGATCAATCCGCTGCTCGAACCCCTCGGTTTCCACTGGCGCGCATCAGTGGCCGCACTTGCTGGAGTCCCCGCAAAAGAGATCGTGGTTTCCACTCTTGGTGTTCTCTATACCGGCGACGAGGAAGCGTCTGACCAGACCCTTTCAGCCCGACTGACTTCGCCAAACGAAGTGACAGGCAAACCGTACTTCACCGCAGCCGCCGCATTAAGTTTCATGATTTTCGTGCTGCTTTACTGTCCCTGCATCGCTACGATCACCGCAATCGTCAAGGAGACCGGCAATCCTCGCTACGGGCTTTTCTCCGTTCTCTACAACACGGCAATTGCCTGGATTGCGGCATTTATAGTCTACAACATAGCACTTCTGGTGTAGATTTTGAATAATCACGTTGGTAAAACTCATGGAATTTCCGTAATTTTGCCGCCGTCATGACTCTTGCCCTTTTCATAGCACGTCGGCTCAGTCTGCGCTCAGCCTCAGGCAAAACGCAGTCCGGCATCGTAATCGCAGTCACAGGAATTGCGCTTTCGGTGGTGGTGATGCTGCTGTCGATTGCGGTCATGATGGGTTTCAAGAATGAAATCCGCCACAAAATCATGGGATTCGATTCCCAGATCACAATCTCTCTGCGCAACGCCTCCGACGGTCCTGAGGGATCATTGGTCAATATCGACGATCTTGCATCTGCATTAGAAACTCTCCCGCAAAGCGCGACCTCGACACTTACCATCCGCCAGCCTGTAATACTCAAGACTCCGGCCGATTTCACCGGGGCCATTGTTAAAGGCATGGCCAGGAACCACAACTGGGACTTTGTGCGTGAAAACCTGGTAGCCGGTGTCATCCCGGATTTCAATGCAGATTCTACAATCTATCACACCGTCATTTCAAACAGTCTTGCCCAGAAGCTGAATGTCAGCTGCGGTGACAAGATTGATGCCTATTTCCTTGGAGGTGACAACTATCGGACACGCCGCCTGAAAATCGCAGGTATTTATGACACACATTTCAGCGAATATGACAAGGCATTCATTTTCGCCTCTCTCCCGATGCTGAGCGCTCTTGCCGGCATAGATGAACGCCTTGGAACTGTGGTCGAGATCAACGGACTCGGCAGCGACGAAGAGATCAGCCGGGCAACGGACAACCTGACAGCATCGCTGATGGAAGACCTCTACACAGGCCGTTCCGACAAACTATATGCCGTCACCGATGTCCACTCATCCGCTGCACTCTATTTCAACTGGCTCGCCCTGCTGGACACAAACGTTGTTGTCATTCTGACAATAATGTCTCTTCTTACCTGCCTTACCCTCGTATCCTCACTCTTCATCCTGATCCTGCGCCGTGTCAACATGATCGGAATCCTGAAAGCGCTTGGGGCCTCCGACGCCCTGATCCGACGTGCTTTCGTCTGGCTGACACTACGCCTCCTCGCCTGCGGGCTGCTGATCGGCAACGCAATCGCTGTCGGTATAATCCTCATTCAGACCAGCACCGGTTTTATACCCCTCGATCCGGAAGCCTATTATCTTGACCATGTCCCGATGGAGCTAAACCTCACCGCCCTGCTGATACTGAACACCGGAATCATAATAGTCTCGGCACTTGTTCTGATTCTTCCCTCAGCCATAATCACCACAATCCCACCCTCACGCGTCATAAACTACGACTGACACATCCCTACGGGCTCTACGCGGGCTCTATAAACATCTACAAATTTGACAAAAGAAGCCTAAAAACATTGCGTTTAGGCGAAAAAGCATTATCTTTGCATTTATGTTAACCTCTACAACATTATAATATCGAAAAAACATCAACATTATCAATATCTAATTAACAGAATGAAAAGAGTTTATACTTTTGGAGATGGTAAAGCGGAAGGCAATGCCTCAATGCGTAATCTCCTCGGCGGCAAAGGCGCGAACCTCGCCGAAATGAACCTTCTCGGTATGCCGGTGCCTCCCGGCTTCACTATCACTACCGAAGTCTGCACCGAGTACACCCAGTATGGCCGCGACAAAGTTGTCAAGGATCTTACTTCTGAAGTTCAAGCCGCAATAGCTCACGTCGAGCAGCTCACTGGCAAAAAATTCAACGACCCCGAAAATCCCCTTCTCGTATCCGTACGTTCAGGCGCACGCGCATCAATGCCCGGCATGATGGACACCGTCCTCAACCTCGGTATGAACGATGCAACCGTTGAATCTCTTGCTAAAAAGAGCGGCAATCCCCGTTTCGCATGGGACAGCTACCGTCGCTTCGTACAGATGTATGGCGACGTCGTGCTCGGCATGAAGCCCAAAAGCAAAGCCGATATCGATCCTTTCGAAGAAATCATGGATAAGGTAAAGGAAGAAAAAGGCGTAAAACTCGACACCGAGCTTACAGTCGAAGATCTCCAGAACCTCGTGAAACTCTTCAAGGCTGCCGTTAAGGAATACACCGGAAAAGACTTCCCCAACGACGCTTGGGAACAGCTTTGGGGCGGCATCTGCGCCGTATTTGACAGCTGGATGAACGAACGCGCCATCCTCTACCGCCGCATGAACCAGATCCCCGAAGAATGGGGCACAGCCGTCAATGTTCAGGCTATGGTCTACGGCAATATGGGCGACAACTCAGCTACCGGTGTGGCTTTCAGCCGCGACGCTGCAACTGGCGAAAACATCTTCAACGGCGAATACCTCATCAACGCTCAGGGCGAAGACGTGGTTGCCGGCATCCGCACTCCCCAGCAGATCACAGTGGAAGGCTCTCGCCGCTGGGCTGCCCTCCAGGGCATCAGCGAAGAAGTCCGTGCTGAAAAATATCCCTCTCTCGAAGAATCCATGCCTGTCTGCGCTGCCGAACTCATCGCAATCGCAGGCCGTCTCGAAGACTACTACAAGGACATGCAGGACATGGAATTCACCATCCAGGACGGCAAACTCTGGATGCTCCAGACCCGTAACGGCAAGCGCACCGGCGCTGCGATGGTCAAAATCGCCATGGACCTCCTCCGCGCAGGCGAGATCGACGAAAAGACCGTCCTTTTACGCATGGAGCCTCAGAAACTTGACGAACTCCTCCACCCCGTCTTTGACCAAGCCGCCCTCAAGCGCGCCAAAGTCGTAGCCAAGGGTCTTCCCGCTTCTCCCGGTGCAGCTGCCGGCCAGATCGTATTCTCGGCAGAAGAAGCTGAAGCTTGGAGCGAAAAGAAACGCAAAGTGGTCCTCGTCCGCATCGAGACATCACCCGAAGACCTTCGCGGTATGGCCGTGGCCCAGGGTATCCTCACAATGCGCGGCGGCATGACCTCTCACGCAGCCGTAGTTGCCCGCGGTATGGGCAAATGCTGTGTGTCAGGTGCCGGTGAAATCCGCGTTGACTACAAGGAAAAGACCGTTGAAATGGGTGGCAAAGTCTACAAAGAAGGTGACTGGATTTCACTCAACGGTTCAACCGGCGAAGTTTACAACGGTCAGGTTCCGACAACCGAACCGGAACTCGGTGGAGACTTCGGCGCAATCATGAACCTCGCGTCCAAATATACCAAGACACTTGTCCGCACCAACGCAGACTCACCCCGCGACGCAAAGCAGGCTCGTCACTTCGGCGCACAGGGCATCGGTCTCTGCCGCACCGAACACATGTTCTTCGAAGGTGACCGCATCAAGGCAGTACGCGAAATGATCCTCGCTTCTGACGAAGAAGGCCGTCGTGTAGCCCTCGCCAAACTCCTCCCGATGCAGCGCGGTGACTTCGAAGGCATCTTCGAAGCAATGGACGGCTACGGTGTGACCATCCGACTTCTCGATCCCCCGTTGCACGAATTCGTGCCTCATCAGACCGCCACTCAGAAAGTGATGGCTGAAGAAATGGGCATCACCCTCGAAGAAGTAAAAGCCAAAGTTGACTCGCTCGAAGAATTCAACCCGATGCTCGGTCACCGCGGCTGCCGCCTCGGCATCACCTACCCCGAAATCACCGAGATGCAGACCCGCGCCATCATCGAAGCCGCACTCGCTGTCAAAGCCCGCGGAATCGACGTGCACCCCGAAATCATGATTCCTCTTGTAGGTTCACTCAAGGAAATTCAGAACCAGGCAGATGTCATCAACATCACCGCTGCCAAGGTATTCGAAGAAACCGGCGAAAGTGTACCCTACAAGGTCGGAACTATGATTGAAGTTCCCCGTGCGGCTCTCGTTGCCAACCAGATTGCAGAAGTCGCTGACTTCTTCTCATTCGGCACCAACGACCTCACCCAGATGACCTTCGGTTTCTCTCGCGACGACGCACCCAAGTTCCTCAAATTCTACAAGGAACACGGCATCATCAAGACAGATCCTTTCGAAGTCCTCGACCAGGAAGGCGTAGGCCAGCTCGTCAAGATGGGTGTAGAAAAAGGTCGTGCGACCAAACCCGAACTCAAAGTGGGTATCTGCGGCGAACACGGCGGCGAACCCTCATCAGTCAAGTTCTGTGCTAAACTCGGCATGAACTACGTCAGCTGCTCACCCTACCGCGTGCCCATCGCCCGCGTAGCTGCGGCCCAGGCTGCCATCGAAGAGTAAGAGCTACTCTAACATAATCCGACAGTTAGGCTGTAACGCTTTGAGAAATCAGGCGTTACAGCCTAAGTTGTTCTTAGGGGGGGCGTTCACTTGGCGTCACTTTGTGGGTACAAATGCGCGGATTTGCGTACAAAAAGTGTCACACATTTTACAGGGGCGCATACAGCGTGTGTACAATGGTGTGTACGGGGTTAACTCCCGACAGTTGTGCGACACCAAAGTAACCATAATGGGCTGACTCCTGCAAATGGAATCAGCCCTATTTTTTCAATCGCTCAAAAAAACTTTAGCGGACAGTAATAATTTTTTTACTACTGCAAAAGCAGGCATTTATCTCCTGTTGTGCCAGCTCAAGTGTCGGTCGGGGTATATCTGACAACGCAAAAGACGGATTCCGTGTGGTGCAGAATCCGTCTTTTGCATTGTCAGATTGTATTATATACAATCTCTTAAAGGTCTACCTCGAAGCTCTTGGTTGCAGGGGGAAAACAGATGGAGTTGTCGCATACCTGGTATTTGACAGTCACGATTGCCTTGCCGGCACCCTGGCCTTTGATGCGCTGAGTGAATGAGCCTGTGCCTGTGTAGTAGGTGGTGGCTGTGGGTGAGGGCGAGGGGGATGGGAGTCGCAGGTCACCTACTTTCTCGTAGCCTTCGGGGAGCTCTATGGTCACTTCAGTAGGTATGAACGGATCGTTCTCGTCGACATAGGCGTAGGTGTGATATCCGTCATGCACGGTCATGGTCAGCACCACATCTTTGCACCCATCGGGAGCATCACTGAGTCCGGCATTGAGTGCCACGGGGTTGTTATTGTCGGTCACACCGGCGGGAGCGTCGGGAGCCGCGGGTGTCTCGTTCTCTTTACGTTCGAGCACAGTATAATCGTTGCCCGGCTCAGCGTGGTCGTCGGTGTTGACAAGCCACAGCCAGCCGCCGCTCTCGGTGAAGAACATGCGGTCGCGGTTGCGGTCGAGCCAAACCTGCCATTCGCCGGGAGTAGCAAAGCGGCAGAGAGTGTAGCGTTCGAGCACACGGCGTCCGCGCTCAGCATCACTCCCCCCCTTGCCGAGGAGTTCGATTGCCTTGTCAAGCAGGCGTATGTCGTTGTTGGCTATACCCATGGCGCGCACATCCTCGTCAATGTCGAGCGCATATCCGTCGATGGTGGGATACATGTAGGGGGCGTTACGGTCGTAATAGCGTGCATACTCGTCCTCGTCCTCGCCAAATATGTGGAAGAGCTTGGGCTCGCGGTTGCGAATGTAATCCTCAAACGGTCTTCTGACCGGTTTCTGCGGTTCAGGCATTTGCAGGTACATCAGTTCCATGGGCTGGAGCTCCTCGCCTGCCTGCTGCTTGGCCTTCACTACCTTGATAATGCTGTCGGTGGCATTGTAGAAGTTCAGCTCCATCTCATACTGGCTGTCATTGCAAGCGCGCGACGCATAATACTTGGCGGCAACGGCGTTGTCGCGTGTAGCCATGCCCTCGTTGAGTTTGCGGGCTATGATACGCTTGCCGTTATAGTCCTTCATGTACACTATGGCGTTGGCCAGTGCCGCACGGGCGGATTCGGTCATGTCGGAGGGTTTGGCTGCGAAACCCCAGTGGAGGAAGTTGCCGTGACGGCCTATTGCCACAGCGTCAATGCTCTTGACACACTGTCCGCCAGATATGACTTCGGCATCGGGCGAGTCGGTGTAGCCCCATGGGCGCGACACCATGCCTATGCGTTTGCCGCTTTGGAGCGAGAATGGCTCATGCACCATCCACATCTCGGTCTGATCGGGCAAGGTGTAGCCGTATATCGGACCGTACTCCTTGGCAACTTCCGGAGTGGGGCGCATCTCGGTAGTGATGTTGACCTTGAACGGACCGTTGAAGATGGGGTGATCCTTCTTCCAGCCCAGCGCATAGTTGTCGAGGCAGAGGCAGAACCAGTCGTTCTTAGTGCCGATCGAGCGGCCCAGCTCTTCGCTCATCTCGGCGATGCATATAGCGGCGCGGTCAAAGTCGAAGGGGAGCAGTGCGTGGGGCTTGATTTCGCGGGGCTTGCCGTCAAACAAGGTCACGTCGTATGCGTCGGACATATCGGGTGTGTAATCTGCGGCGTCGACTACCTTGACTTTTGTAAAATGTTGCTTGAGAAATCTGTTGAAATCGGCGGTACGTTCCTTGGCCGACTTAGCCACTGCGGCCGGATCGGCAGGTACGCCGTAGGTGTTGATGTCGGGTGTGCCGCCCACATACAGTACACTGACTTTTTCCTTGGCTTGCAGGCAGCCTACGGCCACGATTGCAGCGAAAAATATCGTTAAAATCCTTTTCATAAAAAAATATGTCACTTATTTCCGTTATATGTTCCTTAAAAACTTGTCTCGACAAGCTGGTGTGTCAGTCTGACCGATTACTTCTTGTCACCGAGCAATGCCGAGCTCAACCATGAGGGGACGTACCTTCTGATTGGTGTAGCTCATGGGGCCGCAACTGATGTAGCCCATCTTGGGTGTTTCGATGCTGCCTGTGAAGGTGAATGCGCCGTTGGCTACTACACAGCTGTCCTTGACTGTCGAGTCGGCGGAAAGCTGATAGGTGAAGTAGATTGTCTCCCCGTCAGCGGCATCGGTGGTACCGTTGATGGTGTACTCGGTTGAAGGCTTGGAGTTGCATGCGCACATTACGGCGAGCGCACCAAGACCGAGAATTGTAAGTTTCTTCATTACTTAGAAGCTGTAAATAAAATGATTGGAGTGTTTTAACGTTCCCCGCGTGCGGGGAGGACAAAGTGGATCTCAAGGTGAGGTTTTAGCCGGGATAGATAAGGGGACATAAGTGACATAATAATGTTTTTAAGGATTTAGAGGTCGTTTATTCCTCTTTTGTTTCCTTATTAACAATTATTATGCCACTTATAACCGGGAAAATCACCAATTGAGATAGGGTTTCATGTTAGGATTATTGTTCACAACATTTTGAGGAATGGGAAATACCCACATCTTTGAATCAGGGGTGAGGGTCATGTCAATGTCACAGAAAGTGCGTGTGACGGTCTCGCGATAGTCGGCAAGACGTGTCCAGCGCTTGCGGTCGATGAAGTTCCATACGCTGAATATGCCTTCACCGTGAGCTGTCGTTTTCAGTCGAGCGATAGCTGTGGCTTTGTCGTTGACGGTTCCCTTAAGAGGGGCGTAGACAGCAGGATCGATGCGACACACGCGTATCTTGTCAAGATAGTCCATAGCATCGTCATACAAGCCGTTTTCAATTGCGTTCTCGGCAAGAATAAGATACATCTGAGTGGTTTTAAGACCAATATGAGGCCATGAGGAGTTGAGGTCGTTGGTCATCACCAGACCCGGCACACCAAGAAACATGAGCGATGGGTCCATCATGCCTGCATACATCCTGTTCATAGAGTTCAGGTAGTTGGGGATTGCATGACCTGTCTCAAACTTGTCCATGGTGAGTATTGTGTCTAAGAAAGTGTAACTGTTGTCGCTGAAATAGTCTTCGGCACATTCAAGTTTCGGGCGAAGCAGTACGGGATATGTACCGATGCCGAAAGCATCGGCAGCCGAGCTGAGCATGGTGTTGTAGTCAACCACAATACTCTTGATATCAAGAGCTTTCTGGGCTGCAATGGCAGCCTCGCCAGGCTCCTGCATGCTCATAAGCACGAGGGCTTTGACTGCATAGGCACTCGCTTTGCCGAAACGCATTGCGTTGACGGGTACTTCGGGCAGAGCATCGAGGCTGATGGCGGTGTTGATGTCGGCAAGGATGTTATCATAGTATTTGTCGAGCATTATAGGCTCAGGTGATTGTTTGATATCCTGTCCTTCTAACATATAAGCGAGTCCGACAGTACCGGCAGCTGTGGCTTTGTCGTATGCGGGAGCGAATTTCTGCGCGGCAAGGAAGTGGAAGTAGGCTCGTATCAGGTATGCTTCCGCTTTGATTGCGGTCTTGTCGGCTTCTTGTCCGTCGGCATTGTCGACCATCGAGATTATGGGATTGGCTATGCGTCCGATGTACTCATAACAGCCTGCATAGTAGGAGTCGCTATTGGTCAGTTCGGGCAGCTTATTTTCATGACCTGCTTCATCCCAGCCTGCAATGATTGAGAAAGAGGTTTTGACCGGTGGTGCAAGGGCGGGAGCAAGTGGCTCGACGCAATCGAAAATATCGCCGCTGATTTCCTGTAACGTACTTGACGACAATGAGTAGTCAGCATTGAGCAACAATTCGAGATCCGCTGTGCGGGTGAGCAGGTTTTTGCCCTTGGGGTCGATGTCTGTAAAGTCGGAGCATGAGCCGAGCATCATACCTGCCGCCAGCACCGATGTGATGTGTTTCAATGATATGTTTAGTTTCATAACTGTGGATTACGAGATTAGAGATTTAAATTCAGACCCACCATGTAGGAGGCGGGGTTGCGGATGCCAAGTGTCTCAGGGTCTACGCCGAGATTGTTGGCTGTCCACAGAGCCTTGAGATTATTGACCTGGAAACGCAGCGTGAGCAGATTGATACCGAAGCGGCGTGTAATGTTCTCTGGCAAGGTGTAGCCGAGAACAACGTTGCGCAGTTTGATGAACGATGCGTCATGTATGGCGTTGTTGGAGTAGGAAGTCTCACTGCCTACCGATGTCGATGCATACTTGCCCATGCCGGGTACGGTGGTCGGGTTCTCAGGAGTCCAGGCGTTGTTGAAATATGAAGCCATGGGTTGATTGAATGAAGCGAATGTCTCGTTTTGTGCAAGAGCGCGCATCTTGTGACCGCCGTAGTAAGCGAGTACGAATCCGAGGCTTATGCCATTCCACTTGAAGGTGTTGTCAACGCCCACGATGTATTTGGGGTCACTCTGTCCCGAAAATTCGAGAACATCGGGGCTGTGAGACCCGGCTTCATGCGAGATGCCTCCGTTCTCGATATAATAGAGAGTCTGACCCTCCATGCCGAGTTCGTCAGATATGCCGGCGAAGCGATAGCTCCAAAGAGCGTTGACAGGATAGCCTACCTTGTAGGGGGTACCGATGAGTTTGAAAGCTGTGGTGACGTCATTCTCCACATCGGTCACCTCATTTTTGTTGTAGGTGAAAGTCATACTTGTAGTCCATGAAAAGTTGCGACGCGAGCGGGGAACGAACCAGTCGTAGGAAGCAACGAGCTCGACACCTCGGTTGCGGATTGATGCGGCATTTGCCACGATTGAAGTGAAGCCGGTCGTCGGGTCGAGGTTGAGTCCGTTGAAAATGTCCTTGCCGACCTTGTTATAGTAGTCAAAATTGCCGCGCAGACGGTAGTTGAACAGACTGAAGTCGAGACCGATGTTGGTGGTTCGGTTCTGCTCCCAACGCAGGTCGGGGTTGGCGGGTGAGGTCACTTCGCCGTAGGGAAGGTTGGTAGAAGTATTTATTTCGCCTGCCGAAGCTGTCATTACCGATGTGGCGCCCTGATAGATGTTGCCTGTCACACCGTAAGAAAAGCGGAGTTTGAGGAATGAAAGCCATGGTGCGGCATCGTGAACGAACGACTCATTGTGTATGTTCCAGCCTGCGCCGACCGACCACAGCGGCTTGCCGCGGAACTTGGAATTGAGACCGAATACGTCGGCGTAATCTTTACGGAATGAACCGAACACATTGTACTTCTCGTCGTAGGTATATGTGGCGTTGGCATAGCCAGATCCGTAGCGATGGCGCTCCTCAGGCACGATGCCCATGCCGTCGCGCAGGTAGGGATCAAATACGAACTGCTGGCAAGGGAAGCCGGACTGAGATGTAATCAGGAATAACGGGCTGTATACCATTTGACTGAGTTTGCCGAAGTCAACAGTGTGTGTCGATGATGACTGCAACTGCTCGTCATAGCCGAGAGCAAGAGCTCGTGTGCCTTTGTAGGTAGTCTCGCGGAACTCGACACCGGCTATGGCCGTGATGTCATGTTTGCCGAATGTGCGCGAGTAGTTGAGCTGACCGCGCGCGGTCCAATAGTTGCCCTCAAGCACAGTGGTCTGGAGAAAACCGCCTGAGCGAGGAGTCATATAGGTGACTTTGCCGCCTTCCATGGTTGCATAAGCGTTGCGCATGGTACGTGCCGCATGACTCTGCTCTGTGGCCAGATGCTTCTCGTTGCGGGTGTCGACTTCGTAAATAAATTGTGCGTTGGCTGTAAGTCCCGGTATAATCTTGAAGAGGAGGTCGCCGTGATAGCGCATGTTCTGGCGACGGTTGGTCTGTGTGTTGTTATACATCTCCTCAACAGGGTCAACGCCGAGATCGTGCATACCTTCTTGCGGGGTGTAGTATTCATTGCCGCTAAACCATGGATACTGGCGGCGGATACCTCCGTCGGTGTTGTAGAACGGCTGGTATGGTGTATAAGCCCAAGGATTGTTAGCATTACTGTTATAGTCGTAGCCGTATTCGCGCGTGGTGGAGTATATGGAGTTGATTGAGACTGTGGCAGTGAACCACTTGGCGAGGTCGAAGCTGCCCTTGTAGGAGATATTGAGCCATTCGGCCTTGTGATTTATTACACCGCTGTTGTCGTGCTTGTAGTTGAGCACGATATTATTGCGTGACTTGTCGGACGAGTTGCGCAGCGCAAGGTTGTACTGCTGAATGACCTGGCGACGGTAGACATTGTCGGCATAATCCTGGGCATAGTTGTTGCCTGCGAGCGACGCCTTGAGTGTGTTGAGCTGATCGCGTGTGATTTGTCCGGACGCGAGCTGATAATATGCATACTGAAGCGGGGTCGGTGACGAAGCCCCTCCTGCGATGGATGTTGCTAATGAGTTTATATTCTGAGCAGGATTATTATTGTGGGTCGGGTCGTTTTCGAAGTATTTCCATTCGAGGTAGTTGCTCTCGGCTGCAATCTGCTCCTCTGGTGTCATGTAGAAGTTGTCGTGATAGTCCATGTTCTTGTTCTCGTACCAGGTGACGTTGGCAGAGAAGTCGATGTCGATTTTGCCTTTTTTCTTGGCGTTCTTGGTGGTCACGACGATAATACCGTTGGCGGCACGGGCACCATAGATAGCCGAAGAGGCTGCATCTTTGAGCACGTTGATACTCTCGATGTCGTAGGGGTTGAGGTCATCGAGATCCCCCTCGATGGGCAAGCCGTCGACAACGAGCAGTGGTGCGGTCGAGCCGCTGAGTGTGCCCATGCCGCGTATGATAGGTTTGCCACCGTAGGTCGAGAGACCGGCAACTCGGCCTTCGAGATTGTCAAGGAGATTGAGTGTGTAGCGGTCGTCGAGTTTATCGGCACTGATTGTAGCTACCGAGCCGGTCATCTTCTCTTTCTTAATGTCTTGATAACCGGTAACGACAACCTCGCTCATCATGGTGACATGTGTCTCCATGTCGAAACGCAGATTATGCTGGTTCTTGGGAGTGACCTTGATTGACACGGGTTTCATGCCCACGAACACTGCTGTGATCATGGGGTTGAGGGCCTTAACGTTCTTGAGTGTGAAGCGTCCGTTGGCATCGCTGATGGCGAGATTGGTGGTGCCGTCGACCATGATGGTGGCTCCGGCGAGAGGCTCATTCTCCTCGGTGTCATAGACCACGCCGCTGATCTCACCCTTTACATAGTCGATGTTGAGATCGGGGAGCTTGATGATGACAGTCTTGTCAACAATCTCATAGCCGAGCAGCATGTTGACCGAAATAACTCGATTGAGCAGCTGGTCGAGTGACAGGCCCGTGTAGTTGCATGTCACGGGTGTCTTGGCGGCTTTGAGTACGTCTTTCTGATATACGAATTCCAGCCCTGTCTCGTGCTTTAGAGCATTGAGCACAGCCTCTGGAGTAGCTTGGTCAAACTTGGCATTGTAGGTACGCGCGTAGCTTTCGATCGGTACGAACAATGAGATGACCAGTAGTAATAGATACAATACTTTCTTCATTGTAATGAGGTTTGGTGTGAAAATGTGATAGGTCCTATTCTAAGATTTGTTATTGTCGGGGTGATATTACTACCTTGTCGCCCTGGGTGGTGAAGCGCAGTCCGCCGCTCTTCTCGATTATGGATATGGCGGTGGCGAAGTCGGCATATCGGGGTATGCTGCCCATGAAGACTATCTGTTCGAGTTGCGGGTCGGCAAATTCGTAGGAGAAATCGTACCATCGGCTTAGGTCGCGCATGATACTTGCGAGCGGCTGCTCCTCAAACACGAAGCGTCCGTGGCGCCAGCTGGTGATGACCGCAGGGTTGACCACCCGGAGATTGAGAGTGTTGTCGGACCGGCTGAGGCATGCCTGATGTCCCGCCGAGAGCATGACCTCGCCAGAGTTCAGTCCGCTGCGGGTTATGGCTATTGAACCTCGCTCAAGTGTTGTGTAGACACACGGGGCATCGGCGTAGTCGCGTACATTGAACTCGGTGCCGTAGACGCGCACGGTCTGTTCGCCTGTCTCGACATAGAAGGGGCGGTTCTCGTCCTTGGCTACGCTGAAGTAGGCTTCGCCTGACACCTGTACGCGGCGTTCGGTGGGGCTGAACACCTCAGGATAGCGCAGGGTCGACTCGGAGTTGAGCCATACCTGCGTACTGTCCTCGAGGATGATTTTGAACTCGGCTCCGCGCGGCACATCGAGGCACAGTTCAGCGGGACGGTTTATGTCGCAGCTGCCCGACCGGAGTATGCTGCTCGCCACACATATGGTGTCGGTAGCCGAGAGTTCGAGCGTGGTGTCCGACGCTAACGTAAGTTTGGCATGTGTGGTGCCGGGATGAATCCCGGCGATGTCGATTGCGGGCTGTGGCGTAGCCGTGCTGACCGACATGGGAGCGTCGGCAGCCGGATGCGACACATATATATAAATAATAAAGGTTGAAGCAAGTGTGAGCAGCAGTGTCACTGATGCGGCTATGGCCCTAACGGCGGTGAGGCGGCGTGTGCGCGATATGCGGCGGCGCATGTCGGCCATAGGTCGCTCCACGGGTATCATCTCGCGCCTGCCGATCCGGTCGGCTATGTAGTCGGGGTCAGCCAGACGCTGCAACAGAGCCAGGCGCTGCTGATTGCCATCGGCCCACTCGATGAGTGCTCTCTCCTCCTCAGGTGTGGTGATGCCGATGGCGTGACGGTAAAGAAGCTGCTTTATATTATCCATGGATTTTGTCGATTTTATACAGATAAATAGCGATGGGTGCGAAAAAGTATATATATTTTCATGAAAATTTTAAAATATTTAGCAAAATGATGTTTTTTGCTTGCATTTCGAGATATATTCGTTAAATTTGCGGGAGTGTATAACTATGATCACATATACAAAGCGTTCATAGCGGGTGATGTCACACCGTTTTACGAGCAACTTTATCCCGGACTGCTGCTGTATGCGTCAAGGCTGCTGGGCGAGGACCTTGCGTACCTCGCCGAGGATTGTGTGCAGGATGCGGTGATGACGTCGTACACGATGCGCAAGAGTCTCAAGACCTCGCCGGCATGGTACTCCTATATACTCAAGTGTGTATATCACAGTTCGATAACTCTTGTGAGAAAGCATCATTCGCAGAGCAATTACCTCGACTCGCCGGAGCTCGACACTGCAACTCCCGAAATTGATGTGGCCATGCTCGAACAGGAGACGCTTGACCGCCTGCATGCAGCCATCGAGTCGCTGCCGCTCAAGTATCGCAACATACTACGCATGAGCTATCGCGAGGGGCTTAAGAATGCCGAGATAGCGCAACGCCTCGGTGTGGCAGAAATAACAGTGAAGAAATACAAGGCGCATATACTGGCGCTGCTACGCGAGAAAATGGGCGATATTTCTTCCTGTATAATCGCCTTGCTGCTAAATAGTTACACAGAGCTATCGGCGTGATGCCGACGATTAAACTTTTGCCGTCGCATGATTGTTTAACTATTGTTAATCCGTTATGCTATGGCTACTACTAACGCATCAGGCGCAAAGGCATAGGCGCCGGTTCATCACACACCTCGCGTCATCACCATCATGAATCTGCTGGTGATAGTGCTTTCGACGCTCCTTATAGTATTTATCTCGGTCGACACGTTCTCGAGAAGGTCGATTTTCTCGACAATCACCGTTACATGGTGTTTCAGTTGTGGATGTGCGTGTTCTTCATGATCGACTTCTTTGTTGAGCTGGCATACGCGCCTGACAGTCTGTTTGCCGGTAAGAATGATCACACCATCAATCTCAGCGTCTGCTTGCTGTGCTGCGAGGGAATGACTCCCCGACCCTCCCTGGTGATTCTCTCAAAGAACATCTTTTCCGGTCTAACCCAATAACCGCAATTGCCATAGAGTGCCTGATAGACAACCATGCGGTCAAGTCTCTCGGAATCCTTGGCTATTTTCCATAGACGATATTTTCCTCCCTTGAAATGACTAAATTACTTTATTTGAAATTCGACGCCTAATTGTCAATCTATCATATTTGAAGTCTATGATAAAAGATGGCTTGAATTTGTGACGCAAAGTCGACTTGGCAATTAGCTTTGGATGGGATATGATTATATCAAGTGAAGAATGTACAACAGAACTGCACCCCAAAAGTTTTGAGTCAAACTTTTGGGGTGCAGTTTATTTGCATGTGTTGCAATACCGCGGATGACGCAGCTTTATTTAGATCACTTTTGCAACTTACTCCTATTATTGAGCGTCGGAATCGGATCTCCGGTTCTGATTACAGACCGAAGATGCCTACCAGCGAACTCTTGTAGTTCTGAAGAGCTGTCTTTAGGGCGGAGATCACACTGTAATCAGTGTCGGCGCCCTCATAGTTCATGTCCCACTTGAAATCACCGTGGTTCAGACGTCCTGCACCATAGAATCCTGTCACGACAGCCGGAACATCAGCTGCTTCAACGGGAGTGTATTCATACATCAGAGCAGGGTTTGTATCAAAGTTGTCATAAGTGCCTCCGCCGACAAGCGCCTTGAAAGTTGCAGGGACTTTCTCGTCACGGCTTGATGCTTCATAACAGTCAAAGCTGGTAGCACTCATGGTGTGGGTAATGACATTATATTTGTTTGCTGTGCCTTTTTCAGCATAAAGGTTGCCGAAGCTCTTGATGATACCACCATTTTCACCGGAGAACGTTCCGTCGCCCATAGCATCTGTACCCTGACGTGAGCTCATCATCGGAGCCAAGGTGTGACGGAAGAAATTGCGCTCCACAAATACACTCGACGAGGTGGTGGCCCCCACTCCGTATTTGGCACAGCCGTCATAGTAGTTGTTCCAGACATGAACAGTCATGGTGCGCACACGCGGATGACGCGAGTCGCTGTGGTCAAACCAGTTGTGGTGATAGTCTATGTAATTCGGTCCTGATTCAGACTTCATGCCGCACAATGAGCTTTTTCCGCTGTCGTGGAAATGGTTGTAGGCGATTGTGATATACTGTGAGTCACCTTTGACATCGACAGTGCCATCGCCTTTCGCCTGGTCGGAATCGCCGCCGGTTTTGCCGTAGAAGAGATCGAGATGGTGAATCCAGCAATATTTGTTGTCGGTGTCGATCGAAACGCAGTCGTCCATGCAAAGCATATTGGCAAAATTGCGCAATTCAACCGAGACGGCGTTTCTCAGAAGGAAGCCGAAGCCCCAGGTCGTAGCGTCGTCACCGATACCCTCAATGGTGATGTTCATCGGAATAGTATTGTTCTTGCCCTTTATCTGAAGCCCCTCGGCAGAGCTGCCTAATGTGTCCATATCGGCGTCTCTGATGGTTCCGATAAGGCGGACATCAAGCGGACGGGTTTCTACACCTTTCTGATAGGCATTGATGATTGCCTGGAGGCCGGTGAATTCGGTTCCTTCGCCATCTTTGTTGCTCTGCTTGACAAGACATGTAACAGTTTTGGCAGTCTCGGCTGTCACATAAATCACACGGGCATCATCTTTCAGCTCGCCATTGTCCTTGTAGGCTCCGATACCGCTGTAATTGAAATGGGCGAAACCACTGCGGTCATAAGCTTTGACAGCCATTTCCTTGGCCTCGCTGCCCATGCTCTCAACTTCCGTACCGTCGATGAGCACGGGAACCACTTTCAGTGAATAGACTCCGGCCGGAAGACCAACCATGTCGGCACGTCCATAAGAACCGTAGTTGCGAACAAGCTCGCGGTCAATGCGGGTGTAATCGCTGTACTTTCCACCTTTAATATATACGTGGTAAGTCGAATAGCCTTCAACCGGCTCCCATTTCGCATAGACAGACTCCAACCAGCCCTTTGCTTCGACGATGTTCACACCTTTGTTGACAATCTCGGCATCTTCTCCGGTTTCAGGAGCTTTGGCAAAACTGATTGCGGCAACATTCTTCTTGAACTCGTCGTTCCAGTCACCGGCGAGAGGGGTCACGCTCACGGTTCCTGAGACCTTGTCGATGTTCACCTCTGAGAGATCTGCGGTGTTGTAATATTTCACATCGCCGTTGGTCATCCGGAGTAGCATCTGATTGTTGAGAGTATTCATATTGACCGAGTGGTCGCCTGAAGGTCCGGGAGTCGGATTCGGGTCCTCACCTTCGCCAGGAGTCCCAGGATCACGGACAACAGATATGTACATAAGATTTGTACCAGTGTTGCCATCACGGACAAGCGAAAGATTCGGCTGATCTTCAGTCAATGTATATGTCAGCTTCTCAGGAATATCCGGCGAAGTGTAACCGTTTATAAAATCAGGAAAAGCATTGAGTTCATTTATCTGGTCGTCATTTCCCAATGATATAAGTTTTACGGCACCACGTTTTGATGCATCTTTATTATTTATAAAACCTTGGATTGTCACCACATCCCCGGTTTTAAAACCTTCAGCACAGACGAGGTTGATAGCATTCCCATTATAGACGGCTTCAGTCGTGTAACCATTGGCAAGCTGAAGACAGGTAACACTGGTCTTATTCGACTGATATTTTACTGATTTTGATACAGTGGTACCGCTGATGGTAATGTTTGTCATGGATCCGTTTGCATAAGAGCAAAGCAAAGTCTCGGCTTTCATTACCGACACACTTGCAAACAGAGCAATTACAGCGGTCAGAAGTCCGCGCACTGAGTAGAGATGTTTCATTTGACATAGACTTTTTGACCGTTAACAATATAGATTCCCTGAGTGAGACCTTCAGGCTTTTCGCCAAGATACTGGCCTTTAAGATTGTAGACTCCTTTGGCTTTTTTCGGATCAGCAAGGATCTCGGAGATCGCTGATGAATCGCCGTGGTCAAAAGAGATGGCAATCAGCCCCATTTCTGCGGTCTCGGTAGAACTGTCGCTGAATGTCAAAGTGACCATCTTGTCATTGAATGTAAGCTTTGTCAGATCTTTGTCGATCTGCTGACCGCCGATGACCGTGGTCACCTTCGAATCAGCCTGTACCGTTGCGGCCAGCGCCAAAAATCCAAGCCCAAGGATCAATTTTAAGGATTTCATGGATTTAAGTATAAGTAAATGATTAATATTTCTGTTTTCAGATTGGTATAAAGCAGTTAGTTCTGAAACATCAGTAACTTTCCGACTTATCGTTCAGTACCGGTTAAAGAGTCACGGATATTGTATTTTGCTAAAACCGAATTTGGGACAAAGTTATCAATAGCTTTTTGAAATCTCCACACCCATTAATCTAAAATAAGTTAAATATTCACTACAATAATCCAGAATTCCTATTTCCCATTGTCGTCTGCTTGTCTTTAGGATTTAATTGCCTATCTTTGCAATCCCAACAGCCCCTGTCAACTTTGGCCGGATCTCAACATCGGTTTATGAAAACACAGTGCTTTAAACAACCTCTTATTCTTCTTGTGGCAGCCTTGGCGCTGACCGCTTGCAACAACGACATATTTATTGATGACATCCAGCCCTCCGGCAATGATTTCACCGTCGGGACAGGCGAAATGAAATCGGCCTCGTTCGGCACGGAATATCTGCGCAGCATCCAGTTGCAACTCGACCGCTTTCAATACGACTGGACAATATTCGGCGAGAATTATTCCAACACTTACAATTCCCGATCAAGTCTCTATCTGATGGATGTCTCGTCAAGTCTGCCGTTCATTAACCGCGTGATGGCTGTCAACAGCCAGATTGAGGTGGAATTCCTTCAGGAAAAGACAGGCCATCTGACCATAAAAACTCTAAGTAATATCTCCGGAGAAAACATTTCAGGCCGCATAAAACTGACCTATACCTACAAGGAGGAATATATCCGCTTCGTGATTTCACGCGAAATCGAGGAGGGCAAATATATCATCACCGGACTCACATACGACAACACCAACTTCTCCAACGATTTCCGCAGCATTACAACCACCCCGCTAACCATCAACAACAATAGCCCCAAGCCGATGACGCAGTCGTTCTGCCCGGAAAACTGGTGTATGCTCCAAGGGAAATTCGAGACAAAGCATCTCTACAATTTCGACATTGATCCCGATCAGGAATATCCGGAAGTTGAAATCCCGACTTTTGTGAATAACGAAAATGAATCCGTGATCGCAGGAGCATTGAACGGGACCAAAGTCCGCTATACGACAAACCCGTTCGCCATCAAGCCGCTTGACAGCGGTTCGGTCAACGGCAACAGTTTCTATGCAGTCTACCCCATCGAAATCCCGCCATACTCAACTGTTAAAGGAGTTCTGAATCTTCAACGGATATTCATTACAGCCAAGGCGACTCTCCACATCGAGAATCCCGTCTCAGGCCGCACCCACGATCTGCCGACGACCGTCGAGATAACCCAGCCGTTCTTCTACACATTCAAATGGCAAGAAATCCAACCAGATGAAAACTGACAGAATCCCAAGCCTCCTCAAAACACTCGCCAGAAATGCCGCCACAGTTGCATTTCTGACAGCGATTTCCACTACGACACCAGCCGGTGCTGCTGACACAGACTCCACACGGACCGCCTCACGGTTCATCAGCCATGTCGGCCTGGATCTACGCGGTGCCTATGTCGGTTCTTCGACATCTGCCCTGCGTGATGCCGGTTATTACGGCACCGGACCGAAGGAACTGCACTCCGACATTTCGGCTCACATGAAATACTCCTTCAGTTACTCCCCGTCGAGCCGTCTCGGCCGCCTCTACCCCGGCGCCTATCAGGGCGTAGGCTTGTCGCTGACATCGTTTTTCGACAAGAGCCGGATCGGATCGCCGGTCGGGGTCTATGTGTTTCAGGGAGCATCGATTTTCAGACTTGCCCCACGGCTCACGTTTGACTACGAATGGAACTTCGGCGCATCCTTCGGCTGGGAAAAATATCAGAAAGACAATCCCCGGACCAATCTGATTGTCGGTTCGGGCACCAATGCCTATATCAATGTCGGCTTCATGCTCCGCTACTGCCTCAGCTCAAATATAGCTCTCGCAGCCGGAATCGACATGACCCACTGGTCAAACGGCAACACCTCGTGGCCAAATCCCGGAGTCAATGCCATCGGCGGACGCGCCGGACTGATCTACACATTCGACAGCCGCGCCTCCATGCAGACACTTGCCGACATGCAGGAAACCGAACCTGTCAGGCCTCACTTCAGCTACGATCTTGTGGTCTACGGGGCAGCCCGCAAACGGATGCTCCACATCAACGACTCTCCTCAGCTGCTTCCGGGGCGCTTCGGGATCGCAGGTCTGAACTTCGCACCAATGTACAACTTCAACCGTTTCCTTCGTGCAGGAATCTCGGCAGACATCCAGTATGACGAAAGTTCCGGTCTGGCCGGATACTGGGTTGAAGGCACCTATGACGATGACATCAAGTTCCGCCGTCCCGACTTTTTCCATCAGGTCTCAGCCGGACTCTCGGCCCGCGGCGAACTGGTCATGCCGATCTTCTCGATCAACGCAGGCTTAGGCTACAACCTGATCGGCAACCATGACACCCGCAACTTCTATCAGGTTCTGGCGCTGAAAGTCAACGTCTGGCACAGCCTCTTCCTCCACGTCGGCTACCAGCTCAACAGTTTCCGCAACCCCAACAACCTCATGATCGGCCTCGGCTACCGCTTCCACGACCTACGCTAACCTCTTAATCTTCAAACCAGTAGTCAATACCGGGATTATACTTTTGGCCGATGAGCTGTTCTTCGTCAAAGTCCATATCAAGATACCCGTCATCATCCAAAAAATAGTTTTTTTCCTTATAGCAAGCGATTACAGTACGAAGAAAGTCTTCAAAAGAATTATGAATCTTTGTTGGCTCATCAACATCGTGTTCTATCAGGAAAATTCCGTTTTCTTTACCTTCCGATACTTTCAAGGCATAAAAGTCAGAGGAATAATTCACAAGAATAGGATAATACTTGTCTTCTCCATTCGAAATCATTTCCTTTATAGACTGCATAAAACTTTCGTATTCAGCATCCCTGATGAGAAGATAACCGGGTAAGAAATCCATCAATCGTTGATCTTCAGTTTCATAATATGTGCCACTTACTTTAGAGTACAATATTTTTAATGAATCCGGAAGGATTAAAGACAACTCGTTGTCCTTAATAATACTCAAGGAATACCCAGGCCTTAATTCATCAGATAGACTAATAAATTCATCTATTAAACAAGATATTTCTTTTTCCATTTAATTTTTATTTCGTGATACATGATGCAAATGTTCGGAAGCTAACTACCCCTTATGAGATGTTGAGCAGCTTGTTATCGACCTCATTTGACTTTTTATTATAAAATGCAAAATTCTCTTCTACAAAGGTAATTAAAACATTTTTTTGCAGGAACAGCAATCAATATATTATCATCATCCGGGTAGCAGAAATAAGTCCAATACTTGAGAAAAACCTCACCAAAAGTAATAATCGAACAGTTACTACCCCAAAACAATATAATCTTATCATTGGCTTCTAAAAAAGGGGATAAACTTATAGACGCAAGTTCGGGATAAGAACTTTATGTTTTTCAACCAAGCAAAAGACATAGAGTATTGGGCGGCCTTTCAAGGTCGCCTGATTTATTTGTACAGTTTGGTGTTAATCCCAGAGGACAAGCTGCCCGTTTGACTCGGG
>NZ_JAIDEN010000068.1 GCF_029054785.1 Duncaniella sp. | reverse complement strand
CCCCCAACCCATTTGCCCCCTCAATCCTTTTTGCCCCCAGCCGCGAGCTTCAGCGAGCCCTCCGATCCCCCTCAACCCTTTTGTCCCCGCCGCGAGCTTCAGCGAGCCCCTCTCAAAACCTTTGTCCGAGTTGCGCGCTGCTTGCTGCGCGTCCGGCCCCTCTTCCATCCCCCCAACCCTTTTTGTCCCCGGCTGCGAGCTTCAGCGAGCCCCACAAAAGCCGGGCATCCCCAAAAAGCCAAGCTCCCGGCTGCCTTTCGGCAGCCGGGAGCTTGCTTTATCGAATCCTCAGAATCTTATTAGAGCTGGGGACCTGCTGCTACGAGAGCCTTGCCGGCTTCGTGGCCTTCGAATTTCTTGAAGTTGTTGATGAACATCTCAGCGAGCTTGTCAGCCTTCTTGGTCCATTCTGCGGGATCAGTGTAGGTGTCGCGCGGATCGAGGATCTTCGGATCAACACCGGGGAGTTCGGTAGGAATGGTGAAGTCGAAGATGGGGAGCTGCTTGGTCGGAGCGCTGAGGATAGCACCGTCGAGGATAGCGTCGATGATACCGCGGGTGTCACGGATAGAGATACGCTTGCCTGAACCGTTCCAGCCGGTGTTCACGAGATAAGCCTTGGCACCGCTCTTTTCCATACGCTTAACGAGTTCTTCAGCGTATTTGGTGGGGTGGAGCGAAAGGAAGGCTGCGCCGAAGCAGGCAGAGAATGTGGGAGTAGGTTCGGTGATACCGCGTTCTGTACCGGCGAGCTTGCTGGTGAAGCCAGAGAGGAAGTAGTACTTGGTCTGTTCCGGAGTCAGGATAGAAACGGGAGGAAGCACACCGAATGCGTCAGCCGACAGGAAGATGACGTTCTTTGCGGCAGGACCGCGAGAAGGAACGATGATGTTCTTGATGTGGTTGATCGGGTAGCTTACGCGGGTATTCTCGGTCACGCTCTTGTCAGTGAAGTCGATCTTGCCTTCAGCGTCGACAGTAACGTTTTCGAGGAGAGCGTCGCGGGTGATAGCGTTGTAGATATCGGGTTCGCTTTCCTTGTCGAGGTTGATGACCTTGGCATAACAGCCGCCTTCGTAGTTGAAGACACCGTTGTCGTCCCAGCCGTGTTCGTCGTCACCAATGAGCAGACGCTTGGGATCGGTCGAAAGGGTAGTCTTGCCTGTGCCTGAGAGGCCGAAGAAGATAGCGGTGTTTTCGCCCTGCTTGTCGGTATTGGCCGAGCAGTGCATTGAAGCGATGCCGCGAAGAGGGTTGTAGTAGTTCATGATAGAGAACATACCCTTCTTCATTTCACCGCCATACCAGGTGTTGATGATGAGCTGCATGCGTTCGGTGAGGTTGAAAGCAACGCAGGTTTCAGAGTTGATGCCGAGTTCTTTCCAGTTCTCAACCTTAGCCTTAGAAGCGTTGAGGACAACGAAGTCGGGCTTGAAGTTCTTGAGTTCTTCTTCGGTCGGACGGATGAACATGTTGGTCACAAAGTGAGCCTGCCATGCAACTTCCATCACGAAACGTACTGCAAGACGGGTGTCGGGGTTGGTGCCGCAGAATGCGTCTACAACATAAAGAGTCTTGTCAGAAAGTTCCTTGTCAGCGATAGCCTTCAGGGCGTTCCATGCTTCGGGAGTGATGGCCTTGTTGTCATTCTTATATTCTTCGGTAGTCCACCAGATTGAATCTGCGCTGGTGTCATCCTTCACGAAGAATTTGTCCTTGGGCGAACGACCGGTGTAGATACCTGTCATCACGTTGACAGCACCGAGTTCGGTCTGCTGACCTTTCTCATAGCCGGTGAGCTCAGGGTTGGTTTCGTCGATGAAAAGCTGATCGTAGCTGGGGTTGTGGATCACCTTTGCACCGGTGATGCCATACTGGGATAAATCAATTGTACTCATTGTCGTTAAAGTAGAGTGTTTGATATATGAAATTGATAATTATTGTTCCTAAAATCGTTCGGTAATCTTTTTAACCTTGAGGAAGGTCCTTTTTATCCGCTTGCAAAGTTACTGACTTTTTTCGGTATAGAGCCGGCAAATTAAAGAAATTTTTCTCTATTAATAATTTTTAATTAAATTGCTGCGTTCAAGGTCTGACGGACAGACGATAGGCCTCCGCCTGCTGTCCGTAACAAATAACCGCCGGACCTTACGCTTTGTTCACCCGCGCCTGAACCACCGGCGCCTTTTTATTGTTTATTAACACTATTGCTCTCCCTGAGCAGGTCTGCAAGCTCACTCCCCTGCCCTGTCCTTGCCGCTGAGCATACCGCAGGCCGCTTCGATATCCTCTCCGCGCGAGGTGCGGATCGTAGCCGTCACCCCAAGCTCGTTCAGGCGGTCGCGGAAACGCTCCATAGTCTCCGTGTCGGCAGTCACATGCCCGAAATCCGGAATAGCATGGAAGCGGATCAGATTCACCCGGCAGTCAACCCCCTTGAGCAGACGCGCCAGCGCATCGGCATGACGCAGATCGTCATTGACTCCGCGCCACATTATATATTCCGCCGACAGCCTGCGCTGATGAGCGAAATCATAATTCCTCATCATCGCCATCACCCCCGCAACCGGGAAAGCCTTCTCGACAGGCATCAGCCCCTCGCGCTCCTGCTTGAAAGGCGAATGCACACTGATAGCCACATGGACCTTCGTCTCATCCAGCAGACGGCGCAGACCGTCGGTCTTGCCGATGCTTGAAACCGTGATGCGCTTCGGGCTCCAGGCCAGGCCCCAGGGCGCCGTCAGCACCTCGACAGCTTTCAGAACCTCATCGACATTATCCATCGGCTCACCCATACCCATAAACACGATATTCGTCAGCGACCGGCTCTCAGGGATAGCCATCACCTGATTCAGAATGCCCGCAGCCGTCAGATTGCCGTGGAAACCCTGACGCCCCGTCATGCAGAAACGGCAGCCCATGCGGCAGCCCGCCTGCGACGACACACACAGCGTCGCCCGCTCGCGGTCAGGAATATAGACAGCCTCCACATCACGTCCTCCGGCGCCCCCCGACAGGAAATCGAAACCCTCGCCACGCGTGGCAAACAGATATTTCACCGTCCCGTCCGTCGAACGCGCCTCAGCGATCGGCGCCTCCAGCCCAACGCAGTAATGCTCCTCCAGCCACTCGCGCGACGCCTTCGGCAGCTCGGTCATCTCCGCGATCGACCGCGCGCGGTTGACATACAGACGCCGAGCCATCTGCTTCGCCGCAAAACGGCGCAGCCCGGCCTCTTCGGCCACAGCTTCGAGTTCACCAAGAGTCATGCCGATCAACGGCTTCCGGACAACATTCTGCTTTTCCATAAAAAACAATAGGCTGTAAAAAAATAAAAGGCAGTTTCTGAACAGCGTCCGGCAGCGCGAAAAAACCGCTCCCGTGCGCATTCTAACCGCAAAATTACAAAAAAATCCGCCAAATTCTTGCTAAACTCAAAAATACTCACTACCTTTGCTCCCGCAAAACCAAACAACGGGGTATTAGCTCATCTGGCTAGAGCGCGACACTGGCAGTGTCGAGGTGAGCGGTTCGAGTCCGCTATACTCCACCAGTCCAAGCGAATCGGAATCAAATTCCGGTTCGCTTCTTTTGTTATTCCCCGCCAAAACACTATCTTTGCGACTATGAAGCTCATCGAACTCAACATGGACAAGATCATCGCCTTGTGCAAAAAGTACAAGGTCGCAAAGCTGTGGGTATTCGGCTCCATCCTCACCCCCCGATTCAACGACCGCAGCGAC
>NZ_JAIDEN010000067.1 GCF_029054785.1 Duncaniella sp. | reverse complement strand
GGTGGTGTGAGAGGTCGGTAAACGCGAAAGTAGGAGATAAACACCCTATGATTAGTGTTTACCTCCTACTCGATTGTTATCTCAACGATGTTGATTATTTCGGGAAGGTGTTCTGCCAGCCTTCGTTCTGTTCCACGCCGAATCCGGAGTTGATCTCATCGGCAGGAATAGGATAAACGCAATCAGAAATCTTGAAGTTGGTGATCGCCCAGTCGATGGCAGGATAAGCGATATCGGTCTGAGCCAGATTCGCATTCACATCCCAGCGGCGGAGGTCATAGAGACGGTGGCCTTCCTGGAAAAGTTCGCGGGCACGTTCTTCCTGAATGAAGCTCATGAGACCATCCTTATCAGAGGGAAGATCGGCAACCGAAGTGATGGACGGGTTACGTTTTGCTACTACGAGAAGAGCGTTCTGAGCATTGGTGATGTCAGCCGATGAACCGCGCAGATAGCTTTCAGCCTGGTTGAGATACATCTCAGGAGCGTTGATCAGATAGTTTGTTCCATAGGCAGAATTTCCGCCAAGACCATAAGCACCGAACTTACCGCTGCCGAATTCTTCCGCACCCTTGTCAGTAGTTGTCCAGCTCCACACAGCACGACGCACATCATTATCATCCATGATAGACTTCAGATAAGGAGTCGGGCCGTAGCTGTAATTCGACCAAAGAGTACCGCACGAATTTGCGCTCCAGTTGTCAGAGGTGTTGATGGCAAGATAGAAGAAACTTTCAGTGTTGCTTCCTTCGCCATTGTAAAGAGCCTTGTAGGCGGCGGGAGTATAAGCCAGCGCAGGATTTCCGGCTGCGCTGAGTGCCTTCTGGGCAGCATCAATTGATTCCTCGAACTTCTCCATGTAGAGATATGCTCGTGAGAGAAGTCCCCAAGCCGCTGCCGGCGACATATAGACACGGTTTTCCTTTGTCTGACCTGCGAGCTCGAAATAATTGATCGAAGCCTTCAGGTCATTGACAATCGAAACATAGGCATCGCCTACTGTGCTGCGGCTGACCTTCGAACCGGCAACCACGGGGTCATTTACCACAACGATACCCGGCTCTGCCGAAAAATCACGACCGTCAACCATCACCTGATGGGAGAACACATTGACAAGCACGAGATTTGCATAGGCGCGGAGAGCATAAGCCTCTGCAAGATACATGTCGAGATCCGCGATTTCTTCCTCGCTGACACTCTCCTTCATGCCTTCTCCGGCCTTGATGATACGGGCGCTGTTGTCAACGACCTTGTAGCCATACTCCCAAATGTATGAGAGATAGATATCAGTCACTGTCGGAGTAAACTGGTTGATGGTGTTGAAGTGGCTTGAGGAGCGGTTCCAGTAAGCCAGGTCGGAAGCGATGTCACCGAATGAAGTGGCATAGTTACCGGCAAAATAGTAGCGGTAAAGGTTGTAATATGTACCGTTGAGAGCATAGCCGATATTGTTGACGCTGTTAAGGCCGGTGTCTATGTCGATGCCATTGTAGATCTTTGAATCCAGGAAGTCATCGCCACAGCTGACCATGCTTCCGCCCAGAAGCAACATGGCAAGAGCTTTGATATGGAGATTTTTCATATTTTCCTTAAGTTGTAAATTATGGTTCTTTAGAAGATAATTTTAGAAAGTCAGCTGAATACCGCCTGTGAAAGTGAATGCTGCGGGATACTGCCATGCGATCTCACCGTTAGCATAGGTTTCAGGGTTGTAGCCGATGAAATCAGATGCGGTCCAGGTATGCACATTGTCGAAGCTGGTATAGATGCGGCACTTCGAGATCAGAGCTTTCTTTGTGATCGAAGCCGGGATTGTATATCCGAGTGTGATATTGCTCAGACGGAGATAATTGCCGCTCATGATCCAGCGTGACGAGTAGTTCTGTGATGAAATCTGGTTGGGGTCACCGATAATGTACTGCGGATATTTTGCATCCGGATTTTCAGGAGTCCATGAATTTTTAATCATTTCCTTCAGCGGTGTGCGGTATGTGCTCATGTTCCAGCCGGTGAAATCGTGGCCGGTGTCGATGACCTTGCTGCCGAGACGGTAGTTGAACTGCATGGAGAGGTCAAAACCATAGCCGCGGGCATTGAGACCGAACGCACCGAACACCTTGGGTGCAGCCGAACCTACGTAGCGCTTTTCAGCTGCATTGTAGTCATCGGTAAGCTCATTGCTGAGATCATTGCCGGCTTCGTCTTTTGTTCCTTTGGCGTAACGGTAATAGAGAGCCTTACCGGTCTCGCGGTCAACACCTGCGTATTCCGGAGTGTAGAACTGGGTGAAAGGACGGCCTTCTTCAAGAATCTGATAGGTATATTCGACAGATCCGTCGGCAAGTTTGAGGATCTTGTTCTCATTCCAGGTGAGGTTGGCGAAGAGGCTGACGGTAAGATCGCGGCTTGTGTAGGCCACACCGTTGACACCGAATTCAACACCGCGGTTGCGCATCTTGCCGATGTTCTTGTAGAATGAATTCATACCGGTGGTCATTGACAGGGGCACCTTGTAGAGCGCGTCGGAAGTCTCATCGTTATAGAAATCGAATGTCATGTTGACACGGTTGAAGAGCGAGAGATCGAAACCGACGTCAAACTTGCGCGAAGTCTCCCATGTGAGATCCGGGTTTGAGATCTGTGCGGGGATCATACCGGGAACCTGATTGTAGTTATATCCGGATGAATAGTAACCGCGGGCTGCATAGAGGTTAGGCAGTGACTGGTTGCCGACAGTACCGTAAGAGATACGGAGAGCGGCATTGCTGAGCCAGTTGACATCCTTTACGAAAGACTCCTGTGACAGACGCCACTTGCCGCCTACCGACCAGAAATTACCCCAGCGGTTGTCAGCACCGAAGACCGATGAACCGTCACGGCGGAAAGAAGCTGAAAGATAGTAGCGGTCGTCATAAGAATAGTGAGCATCCATGAAGTATGAGGCCAGACGTGATTCGCTGCGATAATACGAGCTGCCATTGTCAGTAGCGGCAGTTGTCAGATCGCGCATGCCAGAATCGGCAAAGGGGAAGTCTGTGCGAGAATAATAATCCTCATGGTAGTCATAGCGCTGGCATTCCTGACCGAGAAGAAGGTTGATGTCATGCTTGTCGAAAGTCTTGGTCCAGCCTAAAGTGTTGGTCCAGGTGATGGTGCTGATACGCTGCTTGTACTGCTGGCCGAGACCGTTGTATTGCATACCCTGCGGATTGTAGACAGCACTCCAGTAATCATAGTCAGTCTGGTCAACAAGGTTCACACCGAGGTTGGTCTTGGCCCAGATGCCGAACGGAAGATCAATGCGAAGCCAGGGATTGGCATTGATGGTCTGGTTGGTCACCTCATAGAGGTTACCGAGTTTTGAATCGTTGACAGCCACAGGGTTGTAGCCTGAGACGCCGTAATATGAACCGTCTTCATTGTAGACGGGATCAATCGGGAGCCATGAAGAGACAGCGCCGGTCAGCGGGTTGGACATCGCACCGCTTGTCGACTGGCTGAAGTTGTTGTTCTTGCTCCAGGAGAGAGAAGCGTTGACACCGGCAGAGAAATATTTATATTTGGTGTCGAGATTCAAACGGCCTGAATAGCGGGTGTTGCCTGAGTTGATCACAATACCTTCAGCATCCACATAGCCAACAGAGGCATAGTAGTTTGTATTTCCGCTTGTGCCGTTGAAGCTGATATTATATTCCTGGAAATAGCCTGTGCGGGTGACAGCGTCGATCCAGTCTGTGTCAGTCTTGCCGTCCCAGCCGAGAGCACCGACTACCTTGTCATACCATTCGTCATACGAACCACCTCTCAAAGCCATATAACCTTTGGCGAACCAGTCCATAGTTTCTGCTGCATTGGCATACTTCATGTTGTGGTTGCCCATCTTGGTCAGACCCTGCTTGATGTCGATATTGAGGTTGAACTTGCCCTCACCGCCTTTCTTGGTAGTGATGACGATCACACCGTTGGCAGCACGAGAACCGTAGATAGCGGTAGCGGCAGCGTCCTTAAGAACGGTAACGCTCTCGATATCATTGGGATTGTAGGCAGCCATCGGATCGAAGAAGTTGTTGGACGTGCTGCTGATACCTTCAGCGTCAGAGTTTACGGGTACACCGTCGACCACATACAGAGGCTGCGAGCTTGACGAAAGCGAACCGCGGCCGCGTACATAAACCGAGCCGAATGTACCGGGCGAAGAAGTAGAGTTGTTGTACTGGAAACCGGTCACAGAACCTTCGAGAGCCTTCACGAAATTCACATCCGATTTCTTGTCGATAACTTCGCCGTCAAGCACAGAAGCGGCACCGGTGAAAGCAGCCTTGCGCTGTACGCCATATCCGGTAACGACCACCTCATCAAGAGTGTTGGCGTTTTCCATCCGGATGAACATCTGGCCGGGAGTGATGGCCACCTCAACGGTCTTCATACTGATGTAAGAGACCTGAATTTTAGTCACTGATTCGGGAAGGCTCAGAGTGAACTTTCCGTCAATGTCCGTAGCAGTACCGATCTTGGTACCTACACCCAAGACAGTTGCTCCAATCAGAGGATCACCGTCAGCGGCGCTGGTGACGGTGCCGGTGACGGTGCGGTTCTGCGCCGCCAGAGTCCCGACTGCCACCACAAGGGCCGTCAGTAGTAGAAACAGCTTTTTCATACCTAATAGTTAAGTAATACGAAATTAGTTAAAGTATAAAATAATGATTTTTGCAATCTAAATAGCATAGTGGAGTTGAAAATCACTTTCAACAGGGGACGCTCCTGAAAAATCAGGGGAAGGAGTAGAGAGAGGGTTTTATGTTTTAATGATGTTTAGGCGTCATTATTGGAAACATATATATTTTTAGAGAAGTAAAAGAATTAGCACAATACTTACGGGGAGCTCCCAGCCAGCCGGTCAGAGATGAAACATCGGCGATAGGAATAAAGACTTTTTCACACTAATGTTTCAATTCGGTCACAAAAGTAGTGTTTTTTAATGTATCTGTTAATTTATTTAGTGTGAAAGTTTGTTAATTCACCATCTAAATACATTAAAACTGTTATTAATCCATGCCAAAAGATAAAAAAATGAAAGGTTATATCGGGAGATTTTTTAGAAATTCATGTCTGCGTGAAGCCAAACGGTCTTTCAGGATCATTTTAAACGACCTCTAACAATTTCTCAGAGGATGTTGCAAGACATCCCGCTATTGACTTTGGCATGGCCGTTATTCAAAGCGTCATCTTCCAGGCCGTTGATTCCAAGGCAATTGCTGAGGCTTTAAAAGGTCTCCCAACTGTGTCACATAGTACTGTAACAAGCTGACAAGCTGTGGATGGCTGCTCTCTGTGAATTATCAATAAAAACCGCAGTTTTACTACATTTTATTAATTTTATATTGATTTTTATTTCGATTTATTTGTTAGTTTGACTGAATAGTTGTAATTTTGTCGCGTTAACGGAATAAAATATCAAGCCACAGATTTGAGAACTATGATCTATCTAATCAACCAAAACTTTCATTGGTGGCACATCGGTAGTGATTATCGATGGCAATGATTTGCGTCTGCCTGCATGAATGCAGGGTTTAAGGAAGATACACAAGCAGCTGTCGATGGTTAATCGGCGGCTGTTTTTTATTTACACGTTTCAGAATAGAGGTTTTTAAAACACCCCTATAAGAGTATGTTTACTTTTAGCTTTATGAAATCTTTATAGCCATTTCCGGTCAATTTTAGAGGTTGTTTAAAAACAACCTCTAAAATTTGGTTTGAAAATATTCCCTAAATCTTAGCATAAGCCAAAAGTAAACATATCCTAAAACAATCAAATTATAGATTATCCACTACAATGAACACTTACAAGTCTATACTTCCGGTTGACGAGGAAGGTTATTATGGCCGTTTCGGCGGCGCTTATGTCCCTGAGATTCTTCACGGCAATGTCGAAAACCTGCGCAAGGCTTTCTACCGCTATGTCGATGACGAGGATTTCCAAAAAGAATTCGATGTGCTGATGCGCGACTATGTCGGACGTCCCTCGCCGCTCTACCGGGCCGAGCGGCTGAGCGAGCGCTACGGGACGAATATCTATCTCAAACGGGAAGACCTGAACCATACGGGCGCCCACAAGATCAACAATGCGATCGGTTCGGCGCTGCTGGCCAAAAGGATGGGGAAGCACAGGATCATTGCGGAGACCGGTGCGGGACAACACGGAGTTGCTACGGCTACGGTCTGTGCGCTGATGGGACTGGAATGTGTAGTCTACATGGGGGCTACGGATGTGGCCCGGCAGCAACCCAACGTGGAGCGCATGGAGATGCTCGGCGCCACGGTGGTGCCGGTCATGTCAGGCAACCGGACTCTGAAAGACGCTACAAACGAGGCCATCCGCGACTGGTGCTGCAACCCGGAGAGTTTCTACATCATCGGCAGCACCGTCGGCCCTCATCCCTATCCGGAGATGGTCGCCCACTTCCAGTCGGTCATAAGCAAGGAGATCCGCTCCCAGCTCAAGAACCATATCGGACGCGAGACGCCTGACTATGTGGTGGCCTGTGTCGGCGGTGGAAGCAATGCGGCAGGGGCTTTCTATCATTTCATCGACGAGCCGACCGTCGGGCTGATCGCAGCCGAGGCGGCAGGGCTGGGAGTTGAAAGCGGACAGACCGCAGCGACCATCCACAAAGGAACGGAGGGAATCATCCACGGCGCCCGCACACTGGTGATGCAGACTCCTGACGGCCAGATCGAGGAGCCTTACAGCATCTCGGCCGGACTGGACTATCCGGGGATCGGTCCGCTCCATGCCTTTCTGGCTCGTTCGGGCCGTGCGAAAGTAATCGCGGTGACTGACTGCGAGGCTCTGGACGCGGCAATGACGGCGACCCGTCTGGAAGGGATCATTCCGGCTCTGGAAAGCGCCCATGCACTCGCGGTGCTCGACCGGATGAAATTCGGTCGTGACGAGACGGTGGTCATCAACGTTTCAGGCCGCGGCGACAAGGACATGAACACCTATCTGCAAGCTCTGCACCGGGAGTGAGCACCCTCTCAAGACAAGAACAAAGCATAATCCAACATATACACAATAATATATAAAAGATGAAAACAATAATCCAGCATACACGCACCATCCCGGCCGACCTTGAGACACCGGTTGGGGTCTATCTGAAAGTGCGCGATCTCTATCCGCAGTCGGCGCTGCTTGAGAGTTCCGACTATCATGCCTCGCAGAATGCGGTCTCGTTCATCGGCGTCGAGCCGATCGGGAGCTTCAAGGTTGAAAACGAGCAGGTGGTGCTGCGCTATCCCGAAGAAGAAGAGATCAGGAAGGATATAGCCGACGGAGCGGTCGACGTGGTCGAGGAGCTGCGCGGCTACATCGGGAGTTTCCGTGTCGAAGGCACCGCGGACAGCCGTATATCCAACGGATTTTTGGGCTATACGGCCTATGACGCGGTGCGTTATTTTGAAAATGTGGCTATCCGTCCTCGCGAAACCCGTTTCTGCGATGTCCCTGACATGTATTATGTGCTTTACCGCTACCTGATTCAGGTCGACCACTACAAAAACGAGATGACGATCGTTGAAAACTGCCCTGAAGGCACAGTCAGCGGGACTGACGAACTGATCGCGGTGCTTCACAACAACAACATGGCTCAATATCCGTTCAAAGCCGCCGACGATCTGGAGTCAAGCATGAGCGACGAGGATTTCATCAGCGCAGTAAAGCGCTGTGTCGGCCACTCGCTGCGCGGCGATGTATTCCAGATTGTCCCGTCACGGAGATTTTCGAGAGGTTTCAGCGGCGACGAGTTCAACGTCTACCGTGCTTTGCGCTGCATCAACCCTTCGCCCTATCTCTTTTACTTCGACTTCGGCAACTTCAAAGTGTTCGGCTCCTCGCCTGAGACCCATCTGCGGATCTGCGGAAAGACGGCCTACATAGACCCGATCGCCGGAACTTTCCGCCGCACGGGAGACGAGGAGCGTGACCGACGACTGGCCGACGAGCTTCTGACCGATGAAAAGGAGAATGCCGAACACATCATGCTCGTCGACCTCGCCCGCAACGACCTGAGCCGCAGCGGAGGCAAAGTGGAGATCGAATTTCTGAAACAGATACAGTATTACTCCCACGTGATCCACATGGTATCGCGCGTCAAAGCCGAACTTCCGGAAGGGGTCAACCAGTACCGCCTGTTTGCCGACTCATTCCCGGCCGGCACACTCAGCGGCGCCCCGAAGGTCAGAGCAATGCAGATCATCGACGCCGTCGAGCCTCACAGCCGTCTGCTCTACGGCGGTTGCATAGGCTATCTCGGCTTCAACGGCGACATAAACCAGGCCATCACCATCCGCAGTTTCCTGAGCCACGGCGGACGGCTCTACTGCCAGGCCGGAGCGGGCATAGTGGCCCGGTCAAGGGCCGAAAGCGAGCTCCAGGAAACACGCAACAAGCTCGGCGCACTGAGCAAGGCAATCACCTATGCCGAAGAATTCGGAAAATAAAGCCTTAACCAACACCTCAACCAACACTGAGACATGAAACTCTTACTGTTTGACAATTACGACTCGTTTACATACAATATCGCCCATGCCATGCGTGAGCTTGGAGTCAATCCCGATGTAAGGCGCAACGACCGCATCACGCCGGACGAGATCGCCGAGTATGACAAAATCATCATCTCGCCCGGACCGGGCATCCCTTCGGAAGCCGGACTGCTCAAAGAGATGCTTGAGCGCTATGCCACTGAAAAGCCTATCCTCGGAGTGTGTCTGGGCCATCAGGCCATCGGCGAGCGCTTCGGCGCACGGCTGCGCAATCTTTCAAGCGTCTATCACGGAGTGCAGACAGCGGCCAGACTTGTCTGCGACGACTATATCTTTGCCGGAGTGCCGTGTGAATTCGAGGTCGGACGCTATCACTCATGGGTAGTGGACCGCGAGGGACTGCCCGAAGAACTTGAGGTGACGGCTGTGAGCGACGACGGAGAGATCATGGCCATGCGCCACAGGAGTCTCGATATCCGCGGCTTGCAGTTTCACCCGGAGTCGATACTGACACCCTACGGACTTACGATCCTTGAGAACTGGCTGAACCATTGACAGACACCAATACACGAAAAAACGATGAAAAATCTGCTATACAAGATGTTCGAGCACAAGAATCTCAGCCGCGAAGAAGCGCGCGATGTGTTGCTCAACATAGCCGACGGCCTCTACAACGATGCACAGCTCGCCGCCTTCATGACCGTCTTTCTGATGAGAAGCATTACGCTTGACGAACTCAGCGGCTTCCGCGACGCGCTGCTCGAAAGGCGCCGTCCGGTCGATCTGGGAGGGGTGAAAGCAATCGACATAGTCGGCACCGGAGGCGACGGCAAAAACACGTTCAATATCTCGACGGCAACCTGTTTCGTCGTGGCCGGGACAGGGCGCAAGGTTGTGAAACACGGCAACTATGGTGCAAGCTCGGTCTCAGGAGCAAGCAACGTGCTCGAACGCCACGGAGTGCGCTTCACCGACGACCGCGACCGGTTGCTGCGTTCGCTTGACGAGTTTGGCGTCAGCTACCTCCACGCACCGTTTTTCAGTCCCGCGCTCAAGAGCGTGGCACCGGTCAGAAAAGCCCTCGCGGTCCGCAATTTTTTCAACATGCTCGGCCCACTGGTCAACCCTACGCTCCCGGAGTATCAGCTGTTGGGCGTCTACAACCTGAAACTGATGCGCCTCTACAACTACATAGCACAGAAATCCGGCGTCAAGTGCACTATTGTCCACTCGCTTGACGGCTATGACGAGATCTCGCTTACAGCACCGTTCAAAATCGTCTCCGGCGAGGGCGAGAAGGTGGTCACTCCGGAATCCCTGGGTTTCCGACGCGCTGCCGAAGAGGAGCTATGGGGAGGCGAGACAATCGACGATGCCGCAAAGATCTTCGATGCGGTGTTGGCCGGGGAAGCCACTCCGGCGCAGGAAAACTGCGTTATAGCAAACGCGGCATTCGCCATCAGGACTCTGGAGCCTGAGGTGGAACTGACGACTGCCATTGAGGAAGCCAAAGAAAGCATCCGTTCGGGCAGAGCCGCGGAAACATTTAAGAAATTCGTTGAAATCAACAGCTTATGACAACCATACTCGACAATATCATTGCAAACAAGCGGCGCGAGATCGAGACAATGGACTCTATTTTCGGCGAGATCCGGACGGAAGGCATTGAGGCGCGGCAGACAGTCTCGATGAAAGAATCCCTGACGGCAAGCCCGACCGGCATCATCGCGGAATTCAAACGCCGGTCACCGTCAAAGGGGGAGATCCATCCTATGGCGCTCGTCAATGAAGTTGTCCCGGACTATGAGACAGCCGGGGCCGCAGCCTGCTCGGTACTCACCGACACGGTCTACTTCGGAGGCGCGCTGACGGATCTGACAATGGCCCGCAGCTGTGCGAGGCTTCCACTGCTGCGGAAAGACTTCATAGTCTCGCGGAGGCAGATAGCCGAAGCCCGCGTCTGCGGCGCCGATGCCATATTGCTGATCGCCGCGGCCCTGAGCGCTGCCGAAGTGGAGGACTTCACCCGCTATGCCCATTCGCTGGGACTGGAGGTGCTTTTCGAGATCCACAATGCCGTCGAGCTTGACAGATTCTGTCCCGAAGTGGATATGGTCGGAGTCAACAACCGCGATCTGCGGACTTTCGCCACGGATCCGGACCTGTCGGCAACAGTGGTCCGAGAGTTGCCTGCGGAAGTTGTCAAAGTGGCTGAAAGCGGACTCAGTTCGCCGACCGAAATCAGAAAACTGCGCGAAGCCGGATTCAGAGGATTTCTGATCGGCGAGACATTCATGAGGCATTCAGCCCCCGGAGAAGCCTTGAAAAATTTCATAGCCGAGATCTGACAGCAGAGTCAGATACCTGAAATCACAAACCCAACAACCACTTAGAGGTTGTTTAAAAACAAGAGTTAAAATCTGAGTGGTGTATCTTTTAGATAAATTGTTGTAAATGAGAAAGGAGCCATATCCACCTCAAAACTTTCGCTCAGATTTTAACTATTGTTATTAAACACCCTCTTAACATCAATTCAGACCAAATGGAGATCAAAATCTGCGGCATGGCATCGGAAATCAACATCAGGGAGATCATAGCCGCCTGCAACCCGGACTACCTCGGACTTATTTTCCACACCCCCTCGCCGCGCAACGCCATAGCCTTACCTCTAAGCCAGGAGATTGGTAGCCGCCCGCGGAAAGGCTTTGTCGGAGTGTTTGTCGACAAAGAAGAGGATGAGATCATTGAATATGTCCGCCGCTATCGCCTTACAGCCGTCCAGCTCCACGGCAGCGAAAGCCCGGAACTCTGCATGAGACTCCGCAAACGCGGTTTTTTCAAAGTCTGGAAAGCCGTCGGAATCGAATCGGCGGATGATTTCCAGAGGCTTGAACAATATGCCGGCTGCGTGGACCGCTTCGTGTTTGACCGCAAAAGCCCGTCGCACGGAGGCACGGGAGTGAAATTCGACTGGCGCATGTTGAGTCACTACAATGGCGAAGTCGATTTCATGCTCGGCGGAGGCATCGGGCCGGATGATGACGCCGAAATCTTGCGCATCAGCCATCCACGCCTCGCCGGACTCGACTTGAACAGCTGTTTCGAAGTAGTCCCCGGAGTAAAAAACTCAAAATCACTTGAATCATTCATCAGAAAAATCAGATCAAAATGAACCGTATAGACCGCCTTTTCTCACAGAAAAGCAACAACATCCTTTCAATCTACTTTACCTGCGGCTATCCGCAGGCCGACTCGACCGCCGGAATCATCAAGGCCCTTGCCCGCAGAGGAGTGGACATGATCGAAGTCGGAGTCCCGTTTTCCGATCCGATGGCCGACGGCCCCGTGATTCAGGAAAGTTCCACCGTGGCGCTGCGCAACGGTATGACCCTCGAAAGGCTCCTCTCGCAGGTTGAGGAAGCCCGCAGAGAAGTGACGGAAGTGCCGCTGGTGCTGATGGGCTATCTGAACCCCATGATGCAATATGGCATCGAGCGCCTGTTTGCCCGCTGCAAAGAGATCGGGATCGATGCGCTGATCATCCCAGACCTGCCGTTCAACGAATATATGCGCGACTTCCGCGGACTGTGCCGGAAATACGATCTGCCGATGATCATGCTGATCACACCTGAGACAAGCGACGAGCGGATCAGGATGATCGACCGCCACTGCGACGGCTTCATCTACATGGTTTCGGCAGCAGCCACCACAGGGACCCGCGACAGCTTCGGACCCGCACAGCTCGACTATTTCCGCCGCATCGCCTCGCTCGATCTCAGCCACAAACGTCTGATCGGTTTCGGAATTTCCAACCCGTCGACTCTCCGGGAAGCCTCGGAACATTCCTCAGGAGCGATCATCGGCTCGCTGTTCATAAAATGTCTCGCCTCCACGGCAAGTCCGGATGAAGCGGTCGAAAAGCTGATGACGACAATAGGGCGCTGAAAGTCACAGCTGTCGCCCCGACAGTCCTCCTTCCGGTTTGCTCCTCTTGGGAAAAAGTGTTATATTTGCAATTAATATGGAAAAACGTGGTGTTGCAGAACCTGCCACAACGGTCACCGGTTTATGCGGCATCCTTCCGATAGGTCGATTATAACAGGTTTTGCAACAACCTCTAACCCTTTTTGACTATGCGATCAGAACAAGAACTTGAAGGAGTGTCGCTGTTAGGCAACACCAAGGTCAACTATCCCACCCAATATGCGCCGGAGGTGCTTGAGACTTTCATCAACAAGCATCCCGACAATGAATATCTCGTGACTTTCACCTGTCCGGAATTCACCTCGCTCTGCCCGAAAACCGGTCAGCCCGACTTTGCAAAAATCATCATCTCCTACATCCCGCGCGAGAAGATGGTCGAGAGCAAGAGTCTGAAACTCTATCTGTTCAGCTTCCGCAACCACGGCGATTTTCATGAAGACTGCGTCAACATCATCATGAAGGACCTCATCGCGCTGATGGATCCCCGCTACATCGAGGTCAAAGGAATCTTCACGCCGAGAGGCGGCATTGCAATTCTGCCTTTTGCCAACCACGGCGACGGCGAGCACCAGGAGATGGCCCGCCAGCGACTTCTCGCCTCGTTTCCGGCTGATTTCTGATCAATATCAAGTACGTAACCCCGACTCTGAATCATGGCAAAAGATACATTGTTAGTTCTTTCAGGAGGCATGGACTCGACAACCATGCTCTATGACTACGCCGACACGATCGCCGCAGCGGTCACTTTCCAATATGGCTCGAACCACAACCGCCGCGAGGCCGAATGCGCCCGCTGGAACTGCGAGCAACTCGGCATCCGCTGGATCGAGATCGACCTCGCTTTCATGGGGAAATATTTCAAAAGCTCGCTGCTCTCAGGAGCCGACGAGATCCCCGAAGGCCACTATGCCGATGACAACATGCGCTCGACCGTCGTGCCCTTCCGCAACGGGATCATGCTCTCGGTAGCCGCCGGACTTGCCGAAAGTTTCGGATTGAAAAAGGTGATGATCGCCAACCATTCCGGTGACCATGCGATCTATCCCGACTGCCGTCCGGAATTCATCCGTTCGATGGGCGCCGCTATTTCCGACGGCACCTATGAACATCTGGAGCTTCTCGCGCCTTATACAGACATGACCAAAGGTGAAATAGCCCTGCGCGGCAAGGAAATAGGGGTGGATTATTCCCACACCTACTCATGCTACAAAGGTGGCGAACACCATTGCGGCAAATGCGGCACCTGTGTCGAACGCCGCGAGGCGCTCGAATTTGCCGGTATAGTCCTGAATAACGATTAAGAGGAGGTCATACCCACCCCTCCGGAACCATCAAGATCCGAAATGAATCAACCCGTCAGCCGACGAAAACCCCGCCGCCGTTTCAGCCTCGTCAAGACCCTCAGACTACTGTTGCCTCTGATGCTGTTCATCAGTCTGTGTGTGGTCATGTGCACTCCGACACATCATGGCGAAAGCGACGGATCCATTGTTGTACCTGAAGTCAAGATCTCACGCTTCACATCGGTCTATGATCTTGAGGTCGACACCGTCAGCCCCTATCTCGGCCATCTTCCCGAAATGCCGAACCCCAACGGCCGACTCAAAGTCAACTATTTCGGAAGCATGAGGCAGGCCTTCAACGACAGCAACTACGTCCACTGGGCCGAAGCCGAGCGCTATGGACTCGAACCGCTGACCGACACCCGTTCCCACTGGCAGCTGCGCTCGCCGATCGTGAAAGTGACCACCTGTGCCGACTATTTTGTCGACACCCTCATTTTCTCGCGTCCCTACCTGGTCCCCGTAGCAGCCGCAAGGCTCAGGGAAATCGGCAGCCGCTTCCGCGACAGCCTTGAATCGCGAGGCGGAGGCGACTACCGCATAAAGGTCACGAGCATACTGCGAACCCCACGCACCGTCAAACGCCTGCGCCGGCGCAACCGAAACGCAATCGACTCCTCAGTCCATCAGCTTGGGACGACTTTCGACATATCCTACGCCTCATTCATTGCCAACTCAGCCGGCAATGCCCGCAGTGTCGACGATCTGAAGGGTGTGCTTTCGGAAGTGTTGCTCACAATGCGTGACGAAGGCAAGATATATGTGAAATATGAAGTCGGACAGCCGTGTTTCCACATCACCGCCCGCAAACCCGACGAATGAGCGTCATCCCGACAGAGAGATTCCGACCCTAAACATCTAACCTGTTTATTCTCATGAGCGATCAGCAGCAAGAGCCCCCCAGACCTGAGGGCAAAGAGAAAAAGACTAAAAAATCAGTGTGGGCCAAAGTGTTCCGCACACTGTTTTTCACCATCATCGGACTCATGGTGGTCTTGATTGCCGTGATCACCGTCGCCGTATCCTATCTGAAACCGGAAAGGCTGACACCATTGGTCGAAAAATATGCCAATGAATATCTCGATGCCGATGTCTCCATCGGGCGGATGGAACTGTCATTCTGGAGCACATTTCCGCGGCTTGAACTCGACGTCCGTGACCTTTCGGTCAGGAGCAAGGCCTTTGACAGCATAGCTCCTGTCCGGAAAGACAGCCTGCCCGTCTACGCCGACTCCCTTCTGTCGCTCAGACACTTCAACGGCGCCATAAACATCCCGAAACTGACGGTCGGCTCATTAGCGTTTTATGACATTATCTTCGAGAATCCGCGCATCAACATCGTGCAGCTTACCCCCGATTGCTCGAATCTCGACATCTTCCCTCCCTCGGAAGAATCTGAGAAATCTGACAGCCCGCTGCTGATCCCCGACTTTTCGATCGGCACATTCGAGATCCGCGACTCGATGCCGGTGCGCTACCTCTCCGTCCCTGACTCGACCGATGTCAGCCTCTGCCTGACCACCACCGCACTCAGCGGCCGGAAAGCGCCGGTCTATCAGCTTGACATCCAAGGCAACACCGACCTCAGACTCCCTGCGCTGGACCTGAACGATCTGAGTTTCGGAATCGGCGGCGACATCAACTGGTCACGTCACAACCCGACTCATCTTTCTCTGTCTGATTTCATCCTCCGTGCCGGAAAGGTCAAGGGAGACCTGTCAGCCGACATCGACTTCGGTGAAACCCTGCGGGTCAACACCTTTGAATTCAATCTGCCACTTACCCCTTATGACGACCTTGCCGCCCTGGTCCCCGCCGGATATTCCGACGAACTGTCAAAAGTCAGAAGCGACCTCGGTCTGAAACTCGGAGTGCGGCTGACATCCCCCTATGCACCGGCCCTTGACTCGATCCCCTCGCTCCACCTCTCGCTTGACATTCCGGAAGGACGTGTCTCCTACGAACGTCTGAACCTCAAAAGTTTCTCCCTTTCAGCCGAAGCCGACATTGACGGAGATGACCTCGACCGTTCGACCGTCAATCTCAAACGGCTCTCGGCAATCGGCGACGGTGTCGGCTTCGAACTGATAGCCCGTTTCGCCAACCTCTTGTCAGACCCCTCAGCCGAGGGTACTTTCCGCGGCGGCATCGACATAGACCGTCTGCCATCGGCACTGCTCAAAAAACTCCCGTGCTCTCTCTCCGGCAATCTGCGAGCCGACAGCCGCTTCTCTTTGCGCGAAAGCTATCTCTCGAAAAAGAAATTCCACCTCATACGCCTCACCGGCGAAGCCACTCTCCGCGAGTTCCGTGCCTCGATGCCTGAACTCCCGGCGGATCTCTACACCCGCACCGTCGAACTCCGCCTTGGCACCAACTCATCTTTCACCCGTGGCGAAATCGCCGTCGACTCCATGCTCACGGCCTCGCTGAAAATCGACACCATCTCAGCCGATGTCACCGGCATGAGCCTGATCGGCAACGGACTGAAAATGGGAATCGGAAGCCGCAACACAGCCTCGTCAACCGACACGACTCTCATCAATCCGCTCGGTGCGCGGATCGTCGCCGACCGGCTCTATTTCAAATCGCAGGAAGATTCCATGCGTGTGCGCCTCCGCAAAGCAACCGTCGGCGCAACTCTCCAGCGCTATAAAGGAGATGCGAAAAAGCCTCAGCTGCATCTCGACATAGCGACAGAGGGCGCGTTCTACGGCGACCGCGTCAACCGCGCCATGCTCAGAAAAGCGCTTCTCTACGTGACCGTCCACCCCGACACCATTGTCCCCGCCGCCCGCCGCAGTTCCCTGCTCGACTCCCTCGCAAAAATCCATCCGGAACTCCCGCAGGACTCCCTGCGCGCTCTCGCCGCCTCGGTGCGCAAGACCAGACGCAACAACCGCCTGAAAGCCGACAGCGCGGCAGTCTCTGACGGAGAAGTCCTTGATCTGACAGTCGACAACTCGATGAGGCGTCTGCTGCGCCGGTGGGATGCCAGAGGTGTACTCAGAGCAGGACGTGTAGCGGTGTTCACCCCATACTTCCCCTTGCGCAACAGTCTGACAGATCTTGACATGCGCTTCACGACCGACTCAGTCACTATCACTGACACCCGCCTCCGCTCAGGCAACAGCCGCCTCACTGTCAACGGCTCAATCAGCAATATCACCAAAGCCCTGACATCGAGAACCCACAGCCAGCCGCTCAAACTCGACTTCACGCTGAGCGGCGACACTCTTGACGTGAACCAGCTCGCTGCCGCAGCCTTTGCCGGGTCCGCATTCTCCGAAAGAGACTCGACAGGGACATTCGTCACCCCTGATACCGACAACGAGGCTGTCCTTGCCGCCTCGATCGAGGCCGGTGCCGACAGCACAGCCCTCCTCGTCATCCCCTCCAACGTCGAAGGCACTCTCAGAGTCCACGCTTCTGACATCCTCTACTCCAACATGATCTTCCATGATTTCAACGGGAAACTCAATGTCTACAACGGCGCCATAAACCTTGAGCAGATGACCGCCCGTTCCGATGTCGGCTCCCTTGACCTCAATGCCCTTTACAGCGCACCGTCCAAGAGAGATGCGACATTTGCCTTTGGTCTGAAAGTTAGCGACTTCCACATCGCCCAGTTCCTCGACCTTGTCCCCTCGCTTGATTCGATCATGCCGCTCCTCTCGGACATCAGCGGCATCATCAACGCCGACATCGCGGCGACCACAGGCCTGGATTCAGCCATGAACCTCGACATCCCGACCCTCAAGGCAGCTGTCAAACTTTCCGGCGACAGCCTCGTGCTGATTGATCAGGAAACCTTCCGCAAAGTCGGCAAATGGCTGCTTTTCAAGCACAAGGAGAAAAACGTCATAGACAGCATGACAGTCGAGATGATCATCAACAATTCACAGCTTGAACTCTTCCCCTTCATATTCAGTCTTGACCGCTATAAACTCGGTGTCATGGGCTCCAATGACATGGCCATGAACCTCAACTATCATGTAGCCGTACTCAAATCGCCTCTGCCATTCAAATTCGGCATCAATATCGGCGGAGATGTCGACAACATGAAGATCCGCCTCGGCCGCGCCAAATTCAACGAGAAGAATCTTCCCCGCACCGTGGCCATCGCCGATACGACCCGCGTCAACCTTGTCCGTGAGATCGGCAACATATTCCGCCGCGGTGTCCGCTCGTCGAAACTCAACAGTCTCAACTTCAACAATACCTCGACGCTGAATGCCATCGAAAGCGATCTTCCCGCAGACACGATCTCTCACGCCGATTCCCTATATTTCATAAAAGAAGGTCTGATTCCGGCTCCGGATACTGTTCCGGCTGCCGTCATTCAGCCTGCCAGACAGAAAAAGAAACGCAAATGACACAGCCACCGCTTCCTTTTGCCCCCGAAATACTCCGTTTCCTCGAACGCCGCCACTATGAACGCGTCATCCCGCGCGCGGCTCTCATCGACATGGACGGAACTCTCTATGACTCGATGAAAAACCATACTCTGGCCTGGCACAGGCTGATGACAGGACTCGGAGTCGAGTGCACCCGCGAGGAGTTTTACCTCTACGAGGGCCGCACAGGCGCATCGACAATCAACGCTCTTTTCCGCCGCCAGTTTGACCGCGATGCCACTGACGAGGAAAAAGAGACACTCTATCACCGCAAGACCGAGTTTTTCCGCGAGCTTCCCCCCGTGCTTCCGATGCCCGGCGCTCTTGAGATGCTCTCGGTTTTCCGCGAGGTTGGCATCCAGAGGGTGCTTGTGACAGGCTCCGGACAGCAGTCGGTTCTCGACAATATCTCGCGCGACTTCCCTGACATGTTCGACGATGACAAGCGCATCACCGCCCGCAATGTCACCCACGGCAAACCTCACCCCGAACCCTTCATCAAAGCCATGCAGCTCGCCGGCGTAAGCCCCTCGCAGTCCATTGTGGTCGAAAACGCCCCTCTCGGAGTCGAAGCCGGAGACCGAGCGGGAGCTTTCACAGTCGGAGTGACCACAGGTCCCATTCCCCGCGAGGCTCTCGAAGAAGCCGGTGCCGCCGTAGTTTTCAGTTCGATGCCCGAATTTGCCCGCCTGCTTCCTTCGCTGATCCTCTCGCTCCTGACCATCAGCCGCCAATGAAAAAATCTGACCCATAACTTCGAAACTGTTTCTTACACAACTGTACCAGTCAATATGCAAAAGATCGTTTACACCAATGACGTCGCCCAGGCCATCACCGCCTTTGTCAGCGAAATGAACCCTGCGAGCGTCCATATCATAACCGACTCAAACGTAAAAGAAGCCGTCCTCCCCGGACTCTCGCTCGACTATCCCGTCATCACCGTCAGTCCCGGCGATGAAAACAAGAACCTCGAATCACTCAGTCTGATCTGGAGCAGCCTCATCAGCCAGGGTGCCACACGGAAATCCCTTATTATTAATATAGGTGGTGGAGTTGTCACCGACATGGGAGGATTCGCCGCCGCTACATTCAAGCGTGGAGTCCGCTTCATCAACGTCCCGACAACGCTCCTTTCGGCTGTCGATGCCGCTGTCGGAGGTAAGACTGGCATAAATTTCGACGGTCTCAAAAACGAGATCGGCGCCTTTGCCCCGGCTGATGCCGTGGTCATCTCAACGGTCCTTTTCGAGTCTCTGCCAAAAACCGAACTCCTCTCAGGCTATGCCGAGATGCTGAAACACGGTCTTCTGTCCTCGGCTGACAACTACACCTCGCTCCTGAATTTCGACATCCTTGACGCTGACCTCACCCGCCTGCTCCCTCTGCTCGAAAACAGTGTCCGTGTCAAGGAAAAGATTGTGACTGAGGATCCCTGTGAAAAGGGTATCCGCCGCGCGCTTAACCTCGGCCACACCGCAGGCCACGCCTTTGAGGCTCTCGCCATGCACAAAGGCCGTCCGATCCCCCACGGGCATGCCGTCGCGTTCGGAATCCTCGTCGAGATGATCATCTCCCACACTCAGGAGGGCTTCCCCTCGGCCCAACTTTATCGCTATGCTTCCTATCTGAAGGAACAGGGCTACGGCTCGCCGGAGATCTCCTGCAACGACTATGACGCCTTGATTGCCTACATGCGTCATGACAAGAAAAATGACACCCCCTCGCAGATCAACTTCACGCTGCTTTCGGCACCGGGTGTCCCGCTGATCGACCGCACTGCCTCCGAAAAGGATATCCTCGCAGCCTTTGACATCTTCCGCGATCTCATCTGAGCACCCGCCTCCGCTGACGAAATTCCGTCCGCCTCCGGCATCTTCCGCAACCTCATCTGAGCACCCGCCTCCGCTGACGAAATTCCGTCCGCCTTCGGCATCTTCCGCAACCTCATCTGAGCACCCGCCTCCGCTGACGAAATTCCGTCCGCCTCCGGCATCTTCAGCGGCCAGATCCGCAACCCGATCAGGAATATCTGCCGTCAATGCCTCGGAGAGGCTGAGTTTTCGAAACCCCAGGGTAAGCGAAGTGCCCGCACAGGGCCGAGCGATGCCTGGGGCACAAAACCGTCGCCATATCTGCCTCGGAGAGGCTTGATAACACGATGGTGCTTATATGATTCGGAAGAAACAGCCGGGGAAATATCAGAAAATATAGCCGGCGGTGGCAAAGACGTTTACATTATGGGAATTTGGCACAATTTTAGCCGTGCTGGTGCCCATCGCCACATTGCGGAAGCCGAACTGACATCTGAAACCGATCGAGACCTTGTTCATGAATGACAGTCCGGTGCCCAGATGCAGGCCCATGTCGAAGTCGCGGTATGAATTCAGAAAACCGCGGTCATTTTTGTAATAATCCTTCTTCTGGGTTGTCGGACCGGCGATTATCAGCTGGCCCAGGTCATTCATCGTGGCTGAGTAGGTGGTGACCTTCTGTTTGCCCCCTGTTCCGAAACTCATGTAAAGGCCTCCGTCGGCATTCCATTTCACGCTCGGCGCCAGGTTGAAGGTAAACGAGGCGAACACAGGCACGTTGAAAGTGCGATAATTGTTCTTGATGGAATTGTTTGTCACCTGAGTGTCAGATGATGTTGAGATTTCCAACTTTCCGCTGTTGCGAAGATAGTTCAGCTCAGTGCCGATGCCGACAAACGAAGTCAGATTGAACTTCGCCCTGAAACCGACGCCCCATGCAAAGCCCATCGAATTGTTGACATCTGAAATCTCCTTAAAGCAGCTCTTGTAGTTTTCAGTCACATAACTTCCGCCCAAAAGCAGATGGACCTGCGTCTCTATGAATTTGTCCGGCTTTCCATAGTTGATCAACTGTGACTGCGCCCCGGCGGGAAGGAGCATGGCCACTAAGCCTACGACCGCAACGATAATCTTTCTCATAAAACTGATACTGTTGGTGTGTGATTTTTTCTGAAGGCGTTCAAAACCGCCTCCGGATGGTTTATTTCAACTCAAAATTACATTAAAAAGCCCTCAAAAACAAACCGCGAAATAAATTTCACCAAAAAATGACATTTTTTTTGCACAATTGAAGAATTATTCTTAATTTTGCAGTGTCAAAAACGACAGGACAACGGCTCCTTAGCTCAACTGAATAGAGCATCTGACTACGGATCAGAAGGTTACAGGTTTGAATCCTGTAGGAGTCACACCAAGCCCGCTTCACCAAGCGGGCTTTTTTCATTCTATGGCCTCCACCATCTCGCGCTTCAGCGCCGTGTCGATCTCCCGGTAACGCGCAAACGCATGGCTGCCGGGGGCATGGCCGCTCAGTTCGCTGACAAGATTCTGATCCTTGAATTTCTTGTAGATGTTTCCGATGAAAGTGCGCCGCGCCATGTGGGAACTCCCGATCTCATAGAGCCTGCGGCTTTCAGCTTCCCGCGTCAGAGGATTGATCACAAGCACCCTCCGGTCCACACCTGCAAGCCTGAGAATCTCCTTGATGGCCGAATTATAGCTCACCCTCGTATAGACCTCAGGGAAAAGTCCCCCGCCGGGAGCGTCCCGGTAGCGCCGCAACACCCTCTCAGCCGTCCGGTTAAGCGGCACCTTGATCGTAATCGGTCGTCCCTCACGGCTTTTGCGGGCCACATAGTTCAGCTCACCGTCGACAATATTGTCTTTCGTCAGCCGCATCAGGTCGGACACACGACACCCGACACAACACTGAAACACAAACATATCCCTTTGCCGCTCCAGTCTCGGATAAGCCCTCAGATCGGCACTCTCCACCTGACGGCGCTCCTCCACAGTCAGATAGACAGGCGTCCCGTAGACATTCTGGTTGCCGGCATAAGTGTCAAAAGGATTTTTTGCAATCCGACCTGTCCTGACCGCCCATCTCATCACCGATTTCAATAGCTTCATCCTGTCATTGACCGTATTCTGGCTCTTGGCCCGCGTTCTTCCTTCGCATCCGCGTCCTGACACCAGACGGGGATACTTCCGCACCCACATATCCTCCCTGCGCATGAAACTCTCAAAAGCCCGCAGGCAATTCTCGTCAAGACGCTCCACAGTCAGTCTGAAACGCGCCACTCTCAGACGCCTGAACTCCTCGAAGCGCGCCACAGACCTGCGCATCAGTGCATAGCCCGTAGTCCGGCTCTCCGAACTGTCCGACGAGGCTGTCACCTCCATGAAATCATCTATCAGCCCGACCACCGCCGTACGCTCGGCCTCTCGGCGCGGCTGCTCACCGGCGTTGAAAACATCAATCTTCTCCGACAGCCATCCGCGTCCGATCCCCTTGCCGCGCACCGTGAAATAACACTCTTCCACAAAATCCATCATCCGTTGCAGTCGTTCCTTTTCGACGGACATACACTCCGGCCATGCGCCCCAGTCAGCAGCGCCACCGCGGACAGTGATCACCGACCGCAGCTCACATCCGCCCTCCGCCCTCACATCCGCTTTGGCATCAGATCTTATATCCGCGTTGATCTCCTGCCTCACAGTCGTCTCAGCCCCAAGCCACTCCGGGACCACCCACACATTTGTCGAAGCCTGCTGATCGACCTTTCCGCAGCGAAAACGCAGCGAAAGTTCCACTTTTCCGCGGCTGTTGCGCCGCTTCCCTACATAAATCTGAAAAATCATAGCAAAATCGTTTAGAAAAATTATTTAGTCACCGGAGCGATCGGTATGTCGCTGATTGACCGGCCGATAGTCCTTCTGATCTGTCAGAACCGGAACCGACCACGCTCAGGCAAACATCGAAATTAGCAAACAGCATCCACAGATCAAACACCCTCCCCACCGGATTTTTCCCCGCAGCCACAC
>NZ_JAIDEN010000066.1 GCF_029054785.1 Duncaniella sp. | reverse complement strand
CACCTGCGCAAGTCCAACACCGAGCCGATCATCCGCATTTACAGCGAAGCCGCCACAATGGCCGAAGCCGATGCGCTCGCTCAGAAAATCAAAGACGTAATCGCATCAATGATTTAAAATCCGTCTCAGACCGATCTTTTAACAACTACAACGGCCCTGCCTTCTTCTGATAGCAGGGCCGTTGACTGTATAATTTCAGATTGCTATATTTTCAAACTTTCAAACTCAACTGTCACGGGCGGGTCTGGCCTTGACCGTTGATGAAATAGCGGTAGGTAGTGATCTCCCGCAAGCCCATCGGTCCGCGCGGGCCGAGTTTCTGAGTGCTGATACCGATCTCGGCGCCAAGCCCGAACTGAGCGCCATCGGTGAAACTTGTCGGAGCATTGACATAAACACACGCAGCATCCACCTCGCGCTGAAAGCGGTCTGCTGCAATGTCATCGGCAGTGATTATGCATTCACTGTGACCTGAACCATAGGCAGCGATATGACTGATCGCTTCGGAAATGTCACCGACGGTTTTCACTCCCATCTTATAGTCCATCCACTCGGTGGAATAAGTTTGTTCGTCTGCTTCAGAGAGCAAATCGGCAGGATAACAGCCTGACAGAGTTCTCATAGCCTCACCGTCGGCATAGATCCGCACATTCTTTTGAGCAAGCCCTCTGCAAAGCGCCGGCAGATCGGCGAGGCGGTCACGATGGATCAGCAGGGTGTCAAGCGCGTTGCAGACACTGACACGACGGGTCTTGGCATTTTCGATTATCGCACAGCCCATTTCCAGATCGCCTGCTTTGTCAAAATAGGCGCTGACCACTCCGGCTCCGGTCTCAATCACCGGCACACGGGCGTTGTCACGGACAAATTCAATCAGTCTTTTACCGCCACGGGGTATGCACACATCGACATAGCCGACAGCATTCAGCAAAGCCCCGGTCGCTTCATGAGTTGAAGGCAAAAGCGAAATAATATCCGGTGAGACTCCATTGGATGAAAGCACCCGGTGGATCAGCTTCACAATAGCACTGTTTGACTCCTCTGCATCATGTCCGCCTTTGAGCACACAGGCATTGCCGCTTTTGAAACAGAGCGCGAACACATCGAATGTGACATTCGGACGCGCCTCATAGATCACCCCAATAACCCCGAAAGGCACACGAACACGCCGGATCAGCAGTCCGTTTGGAAGCGTGCGCCTCTCGATTTCCTCGCCAAGCGGAGATGTCAGTGATGCGACATGCCTCATGTCGGCAGCGATTGACTCAAGACGCCCAGGCGTCAGTTGCAGACGGTCATAGAGAGGATTCGCCTCATCCATGCGGTCGAGATCCATTCTGTTGGCCGAGAGGAGCTCCTCTTGGCGATATCCGATTTCATCAGCGATCTTACACAATATCTCGGAACGCTCCCGATCGGAAAGAGACGAAATCGACCGTGAGGCCTCTTTCACCCTGCGGAATATGTCGGTATAATTCAATGTCATGGTTTATAAAGACTCTATTGTTCAATAAAAAGATAATCATAATGGACGAGCGGCCTGCCTCCATGCTGTCCGGCCATCAGCCGGGCCTCCGCACTGGAAACCGAAGCCCGGCCAAACCCGATAGTCTCTCCGGATTCAGTCAGCAACGAGACTATATCACTTTCCTCCCACTCGCCTTCGACCGCAACAGCCCCGATCGGCAAGAGGCTGACCGCCCGGTCGCTGCGAAGGATCGCCGCCGCCTTGTCGTCAACCCTGATAGCGCCCTTGGCAAAGCTGCCGCTATGAGCGATCCAGCGCTTGATGGTGCTTACAAGCTGCCGCTTGGCTTCGAATTCGGTATGCGGTGTTGACTCCGGAGAGCATATCAGATCGACAAGCACACCGGGACGGTCTCCGCGGGCAATATAGACCGTAACACCCTCGTCGGAAAGTTTTCGCGCTATCCCGCATTTCGTTCCCATGCCGCCACGGCCAAAACCGCTTTTCGCAGCGACCACATAGGAACTTAGATCCGAGCCGGCCTCCACTTTTTCAATCAGACTGGAAGCAGGATCGGATGGAGGCCCGTCATAGATGCCGTCGACATTGGAGAGTATGATAAGAATATCCGCATCCATCATCGCAGCTATCAGGCCGGAAAGCTCGTCATTGTCCGTAAACATCAGTTCGGTCAACGAGGCAGTGTCATTTTCGTTGACAATCGGAATGACCCCGTTCTCAAGCATTGTCTGCATACAGGCCCGCTGATTCAGATATGATTCGCGTGAACTGAAATTTTCTTTCTGAGTCAGCACCTGCCCTACCACATAGCCGTATTCAGAAAACAGACTGTTATACAGGTTTATCAGCCTGATCTGCCCGATTGAAGAAAAAAGCTGACGCTGGGCCACGGCATCCAGCTGACGTGCAGGCTTTAGCGCGCCGCGCCCGCAGGCAACAGCCCCACTGGAAACAAGTATCACCTCATGTCCGAGATTACGCAAGGCGGCCACCTGATCCACAAGAGAGGACAGATTGGTGACATTCGGCTTGCCATCCGGACGGGTCAGGACATTGCTGCCAACCTTGACCACAATCCGGCGTAAAGTAACTGATCCGGTATTTATTGTCATCGCTAAGTACTTATTTTTCAGAAACACATTTTCCTATTTCACACATGCTTTCAGACCACGGATGACCGCCGAGGTGAAGCCCGCATGCTCCATCTCGTTAAGCCCCCGGATTGTCAGGCCTCCAGGAGTGGTGACCTTGTCGATCTCGCTCTCCGGATGAGCGCCGGGACGCTCCAGCAATCTGACAGCACCTTTGAGTGTCTCAAGCACAATGGCCTGCGCCTGGGATGCTTTGAATCCAAGTTCGACACCGCCCCCGACAGAAGCCCGGACATAACGCATCGCATAAGCGATACCGCAGGAAGCCAATGCGGTAGCGGCAGGAAGATGAGCTTCGTCGATAACCATAGTCGATCCAAGACGGTTGAAAATCCATTCCACCGTGCCGACAGCCTCGACCGAGGCATTGACGGGGACAATGAAAGTCATCGAAGCGCCGACAGCCATTGCCGTGTTTGGCATGACGATCATCATCTGCGGCAACTGCGAGTCCTTTTCCAGCCAATCACACAGCTGCTCGCCAGATACACTCGCCACGATGGCCGCCACTGTCTGCCGCGAATAGTCGAGCACAGGTTTAAGCTCTTTGATCACCGACTCGATAATCCATGGTTTCACAGCAAGAATGACCACATCGGCGCCACGCACGGCCTCGACATTGTCGGAGGTCAGGAAATAGCCTTTGTCCCTGAATTTTTCCAACGGACTCGGCGACGGGTTCGACACCGCTATTTCAACTTCCTGATCGAGCGGCCAGAGACCGGTGGCCACCGCGCCACCCATGGCACCGGCACCTATAATCGCGATTTTCATAATTCAATACGGATTTTGTCAACGTTAAGAACTTAGTATTCCAGGAGGTTGCTAAAAAACAGCCTCCAAATTTGAGAGTCTTGTGGAAAATATATCCGCTGCAAAAATAAATATTCCTGTTGAAAGATCAAATAAATTTTACCTTCACATTATTATATGAATGGAAAATTTTGATTAACTTTGCACGCAATAAATTCTAATCGTTATATGTCATTTATTGCTGATCGAGTAAAAATGGACGGACTGACTTTCGACGACGTCCTCCTTATTCCGGCTTATTCGGAAGTGCTTCCGCGCGAAGTAAACCTTTCCACCCGATTTTCCCGTAACATCACGCTCAACGTACCTCTTGTGTCGGCCGCTATGGACACCGTCACCGAGGCTGCCATGGCCATTGCCATTGCCCGCGAAGGCGGCATCGGGGTTATCCACAAGAATATGTCGATTGCCGAGCAGGCCCGTCAGGTCCATGCCGTAAAACGTGCTGAAAACGGTATGATTTATGATCCTGTCACCATCCGCCGCGGCAGCACTGTCGCCGATGCTCTCAACATGATGAAGGAGTATCATATCGGTGGTATTCCTGTTGTCGACGAAGACCGCAAGCTTGTGGGTATCGTCACTAACCGCGACCTGCGTTTCGAGCAGAATCCTCTTCGTCCGATCGACGAAGTCATGACAAAAGAAGAACTCGTCGTGACCAATCAGTCGACCAATCTTGAAGAGGCTGCACGCATACTTCAGCAACACAAAATCGAAAAACTCCCTGTTGTCGACTCAGACAACCGTCTGGTAGGCCTCGTCACCTATAAAGACATCACCAAAGCCAAAGACAAACCCAACGCATGCAAAGACAAACTCGGCCGTCTGCGCGTTGCCGCCGGTGTAGGCGTGACTGCTGACTCGATGGACCGCGTCGACGCTCTCGTTGAAGCCGGAGTGGATGCAATTGTCATCGACACTGCCCACGGCCACAGCAAGGGTGTCGTAGGAATCCTCGAAGCAGTAAAAGAAAAATATCCCCATATCGACGTCGTAGTCGGCAACATCGCAACAGGCGAAGCGGCAAAATATCTCGTCGAACACGGAGCTGACGGCGTCAAAGTCGGCATCGGCCCTGGCTCGATCTGCACCACACGCATCATTGCCGGAGTCGGTGTTCCTCAGCTGAGTGCCGTTTATGATGTAGCCAAAGCTCTCAAAGGCACAGGAGTGCCCCTGATCGCTGACGGCGGTATCCGTTATTCAGGCGACATCGTCAAGGCTTTGGCCGCAGGTGCTTACAGCGTAATGCTCGGCGGTATGCTCGCAGGCGTTGAAGAATCGCCCGGCGACACTATCATCTACAACGGACGTAAATATAAATCCTATCGTGGCATGGGCTCGCTCGAAGCAATGGAAAAAGGCTCTAAAGACCGCTATTTCCAAGCCAACGAGACAGACGCAAAAAAACTTGTCCCCGAAGGAATTGCAGCCCGTGTCCCCTACAAAGGCCTGCTTTACGAAGTTGTTTACCAGATGCTTGGCGGTCTCCGCGCAGGCATGGGCTATTGCGGTGCGCCTGACATCGAACGTCTCCACGAGGCCAAATTCACCCGCATCACCAATGCCGGTGTAGCAGAAAGCCATCCGCACGATGTGGCAATCACATCCGAAGCTCCCAATTACAGCGCTTCGTCCAGATAAGACACAACGGCAACCGCCGGATAAGATTAATCGTCCGGGTCCGATGGTAGATACCATCGGACCCGGACTGCATTTTTACAAGTCAGCAGGGCCTCTGACGCAATAAAAAATCGAGCCACACGTTTATTATAGGTAAGTAACCATCAAAAACTCACAGTCAGAGTGCATACATAGTATCTGAACCATCATTAAACAGCGATGAAAAAAAAGTCATTCATAATTTCCGCAATTGCCTGCGCGGCGATTCTCTCGGCTTCGGCAAGCAAGAACACCGATCCGGTGGTCATGACGATCAACGGGAAAGACATCCGGCAAAGCGAATTTGAATACCTCTATAATAAGAACAACCTTCAGCAGCTGGCTCCCCAAACCATTGAAGAGTATATCGACATGTTTGTGGTCTATAAGCTCAAGGTTGCCGATGCGGAAGCAGCCGGACTTGACAAGACCGAAGCATTCAAAAAAGAATTTGACGGCTACTGTGCGGACCTCTCACGCCCCTACATGCGCGACTCCCTGGTCGAACAACGTCTGGTCAACGAAGCCTACAAGCGCCTGGCGACCTCGCGCCGTGTCAGCCATATAATGCTCCCTACCGGTTCAACATACGATGAAAATGAAGCCAACCGCATGCGACTTGACAGTATCCGCACGGCGATTGTCAACGGCTATGCCGATTTCGGAGAAATGGCTGTAAGGTATTCTTCCGACCGCTCGGCCCGCGTGAACAACGGCTCTATGGGCTACATCAATGCCAACCGCTTCCCCTATCCTTTTGAAAAAGCGGCATGGGAAACTCCGGTGGGTGAAATCTCGCCCGTAATTGATGATGCCCCCTTCGGATTCCACATCATCCGTGTGGAATCCGAACGTCCTAATCCCGGAAAGGTCCAGGCCCGCCACATTCTGAAACTCACCGCAGAACTTTCCGAAGAAGAAAGTGCCGTGAAAAAAGCGCAGATAGATTCAATCCACAAAACGCTCCTCAACGGCGGCGACTTCGAGTCTATTGCCCGCGCTGAAAGTGAAGACCCTGGGTCGGCTGCCAACGGCGGTCTCCTTGGCTGGTTCGGTCCCGGCGAGATGGTCAAAGAATTTGAAGATGCTGCTTTCGGACTTAAAGACGGAGAGATCTCAACTCCGTTCAAGACAAGCTACGGCTATCACATTGTCCAGACATTGTCACATCGCGGCATAGGCACTCTCGATGAAGAGTCGCAGGGCATCAAAGCCGCAATCAGCCGCGACATCCGCTCGGCAATGCCTGAAACCGAGCGGCTCTCACAGCTCAAAGAGGAAATCGGTGTCAAAGTCGATACTGCCTGCCTGATGCAGGCACGGTCAAAAATGACCGGTGCCACTCCGGCTGAACAGCTCAACTCGCTGCTGTCCGACAACTCGACCGTAGCCCGTGTCGGCAATCAGCCCCTGACCGTAGCCGATGCCATAAAATTCATTCCGGCAAACGTTCTTGAAGGTGCCAATGACGCTTTTACAGTCTTCACCACCGCTGTCAACCACAAAATCGACGACATGACAATCGAGACGGCAAGAAAGAATCTCGCTGAAAACAACAATGAATACCGGAATCTGACAAACGAGTATCGCGACGGCATTCTCCTGTTTGAAATCAGCAACCGCAACGTCTGGGAACGCTCCACAAGCGACACCGAAGGCCTTCAGAACTACTTCATGGCAAACCGCACCAACTACACTTGGGATAAGCCTCATTACAAAGGCTATGTCATCTTTGCCACCAGCGACTCGATAGCCGGCGAAGCCCAGAAATACCTTGCTGCAAACCGGATTGAAAACGACTCCCTGGTCTCTGTGATGCGCGCCAACTATGGCCGAAACATCAAGATTGAGAAAGTTGTCACCGGCAAAGGCGAGAACGCGATTGTCGACAATATCGCCTTCAACGGCGAACGCCCCGCCGCTCCAGGCAAATGGACAAGCTGGTTCGCCTATGCAGGCCGTGTCATCGACACTCCAGAAGAAGCCAATGATGTCCGTGGCGCAGTAGCCTCAGACTATCAGCAGCAACTCGAAAGCGACTGGGTCAAGGAACTCAGAAAGAAGTATAAAGTAAAAATCAACAAGAAAGCATTAAAAGCGTTGGGAAAGTGATCCCAACGCTTTTATTTTTTATCATAGCGAAATAAGCTATTACTCTTAATCGTCCTCCGCTCTTATAAAAAGTCTCAGTCGGCAGGCTCATCATAGATGAACCGGACAAACTTTTCGAGATCCTCTTTCTGGCGTGATGTGACAGTTTCATATCTGCGCACGCTCTTTTCACTCTGCCGCTCATAAAGATCTTTATCCTCAAGCTGTACGATACGGATCTTAATCTCGTCAAGGCTAAAGGGATTGAAGTAGAGCACTGAATCGCCACAGACCTCACTTATTGAAGAAAAAGGTGATGCCAGGACGGGCACACCATAGCGCATGGCTTCCAAAGGCGGATAGCCGAAACCTTCGTTCAACGACGGATAGATGAAGCAATAGGCATCGTGGTAGAGTTGGTTCAACTCATCGTCGCTGACATAGCCTCGGAATTCAAACAATCCGGGATTTTTAAATTTATACCTGAAATAGTCTGCCGAGCTGACACCTGTGACAACAACTCTTTTTCCCGTCAGACGGTCTTCTGAAAAAAGCTGATCAAGGGCCATCAAGGCTCTCAGACAATTCTTCTCCCAACGATTTGCACTCACCAGCAGATAGTAGTCACACGCTTCCTTGCGCTCGCTCACCATGTTCAGCGATGTGGACGGAGAATAGAATACCGGAATATTTTTCCCGACTGAATCCGGGAAAAACAAATTTACCGATCCTAAAGAATGGTTGGAGACAACCGCAAAACGCAGATCAGGTTTATTTATAAAATTGCCGTTTTTCCTCTGACGGCGACGGCGGATAAAGGACGGCCATAAAATCTCAAGCAGATTTTTCAGCAGCATCGACAGTTTCATCTTATATCGCCAGAACATCTTGCGATCAACGGCCAGTTCGACTGACCGAAGATCGTGGACAGTCACAACAATCTCACAATTCTCCAGCTGATAAAGATCATCGACCGGCTGTGGCGAATAAAATATGTCTATCCCCCGGCTGTCGACTACCGCCTGGAAGCCGCATTCTGAAATGTCGGCAAGTTCCACTGAGTTATCCCTGCAAAGAGCCTGCATCTCAGGATTAATCCAGCGCTTCGCATCATAAGCGACTATCACATTACGCTTTGACTCTATTATCCTGCGCAATACGATCTCTCCGTAGATCCCTCCGCCATGACGTTTGGAACCATAGTCCGGCTGAGTGGCTGCGAGATTAAAAAGCACAGATTTTTTTCTATCCATAATTTTGCCGTAAACAGACATTTACAATTTACGCATATCGGCGATCACTTCTTCTCCCATATATGATATGAGCGATATTTAAATTTCAGATACCGATTGAGACATCGACTATATATCGGACCCAAACGACCTATGACGATCATGCGCATTAAAAATTTACGCCAACCGGCAAGTGCCGAAATATATTTTTTTGCCAATCCGTAATTGCTCATCAGGACGGCATTATCCACAATATTGAAATAAAGTCCGTCGACATATTTTCGATCACCGATGCCAAGATAGTCATCTCCAAACAATTCCAGTTCCATCAGAGCCGCCTGAAGTTTTCTGGAAATAGCCTTTTCACTTGTCCGCAAAGTATTCCAGGTGACACTGTCGGAACGATTTCTCTCGGCTATCACAATGGTCTTGTTCTCGAACACCATCTCTCCTACTTCACGGTAAATCTGCTGGATAAACAGTGATTCATATATCATCAGCCCCTCGTCAAACGGGTATTTTTCAAGCAAATTGCGTGGAATAACGTGTATATAGTCCCCTACTACCTTACCATTCAGCACATCACGATAGTTATATCTCACAATTGAACCCGCACCGTAAAGGTTGTCAAACTCCTCAGTACGGTCATCACGCGTGAACATAAAATATCGTGCATCATGAAACGATTCCATAGCATTCAGTATGACATCGCAGGCATCCGGAGTAAAATAATCGTCACTGTCGAGTATGACACAATAGTCTCCAGTCGCTTGCCTGACAGCAGCGTTTCGGGCCGCATTTGTACCTCGGTTCCGGTCAAAGAACACAGTCCTCACATGCGGCTTATCCGCAGCAAAAGATCTGATCAGTTCGGCTGTATTGTCACTTGAACCGTCATCAACGACCACATGCTCGATGTTTCTTCCACAGCCATTCTGTGAAGCGACACTTTCAAGGCACCTAAGAATACAATCGGCTCTATTATAGACTGGTGTGATTACTGATAGTTTCATTATACAATTATTTTTTTACTATACTTTTCAAAAAGACGAAACATTGAAGCCAGGCCTCACTCACTCCCAACATGGCAAGCTGCCACCAAGGTGAATCGAGATACGTTCTTATATAGTATATGCGACTCGCCTTTGCAGCCTCGGCTACAATTCTTGACGGAGATTTAACCATTGTGGCGGCTCCCAGATGTATACAACGCAAGCCGGTTGCGATATAATTCCGCAGGTTCCGTTTCAGCAACTTGCGGTAAAGGATATTTTCCTCGTAATAAAGAAAAGTGGCGGGATCAAAATTACCGATCGCCGCAAAAACATCTTTTTTCACAAGCATACAGGATCCTGACGGGAGTTCTATCGGCATAAATTCAGGATAAGGCTTCTCCTTTTTATAAAGCAAAAGTGACTCCTGATAAATTTCATAGACACTCTTTTTACACAACCAGTGATACGGAGCCAAAAAATTATTTTTAATCCAAGTACCAACCAGAGTGTCTTTTCGCGCACAGTTCCAGTCGATGCCCGCTCCTTTCCCTGTCAGAAGCAGAGGGCTTATAATGGCGCAATCCGGCAGACTATCCTGAGCCACACACAAGGGCTGAATAATGTCTTCAATAAAAAGTATGTCATTATTGAGAATCAGCAGACGGTCAATTTCATCATCTGCCGCTGTCAGCGCAATCCCCTTGTTGTTGCCACGGGCATAGCCGTCGTTCGAAGAACTCACCAGAAAAGTCACGTCAGGAAGTGTGATGCCGACCGGTTCATTCTCAGACACAAGTTTATAGCGCGAGCCAAAATTCGCCGTCAGGAACTTGTCGATCTCGCCGACCGAAACTCCGTCCTTAGAGCCGTTATCTACGACGACATACTTTATGGGAGCCGTGTTGAACTGCTCCACACTTCTGATACAGGCTATCGTATCAGACGGATTGTTGTAGTTGAGGATTATTACCGCCGTTTTTTTCATACTCACCAAAGACCAGATACAATCCGATCATTATGCAGACAATCTGATTGTAATAAACAAAAATACCTGCTGCTATTCCTGACAGGATCACATATACAAACCAATATGTAAGATATTCCTTATCCGGCTCCTTGCGCCTGACCATAGCTTTGATCATCAGAATCAGAAGTGCGGCAAATGCAATCCATCCGAAAAGATAGATAATGCCCGCCCAGGAAACATCGGCATATAAATAGCCATTATATTCAATTTCATCGTCAAAGACACTCCCCCATATACTATTGCCGAACGAGGGAACGCCATTACCGATCAAAGGAGTTATATCATTGGTCTGATGCTCAAAGGTGTAATATCGCCATGCGCCAATCCTGACATTCTCTTCCTCTTCATTCTTGTCAATCTGATCCTGAGACAATTCAAGCATTGTATTGTAGGCCGGAATCATCGGCAGCACATAAACTACCGTAAAAATTCCGACAGCAATCACCATCAGTTTCTTTGTCCATGAAAAATTTTTCATCAGGAACAGTATACCGAGGACCAGCGAATATAATATCAGCTGACGCACCACCGACATGAAAATCATCAGCAGGCACACTCCACAGACACAGGCCCAGAATCGCCATCGCTTGTCTTTGAGCAGGATCCGGTTGATACCATAGAGCAAAAACAGCACCATCATTTCCGAATAGACCACCGGTACACGCAGAATACCTCTGGAAAAATCGCCGATCAATTCCTCGCCGAAAACAACATCAGGGAAACTGAAGAGATTGATAAAATAGACCGGCACGGCCAATGCGCATCCGATGAAGAGCCATTTAAGGATAAATTTATCCGGCAAACCGGTACGCAGAAGAATCCAGAAATAAAAATAGCTCATCAGATACGGGAGAGTAGCCACAAATGTCACCGGATAGGACTGGAGATGAAAAACCGCACCTGGAATGGTTGACACGAAAATCAAAACCAGAAACAGCCAGTAGGATTTCCACGGATAGTCAACCTTCCTGAGAGAACGTCCATCAAAAAAGGCATACAAGGCACTGAAAAAAACACACAGATAGAAAATCAACTTTGTCTGCTGGGGCGAAAAAATCTGCATCGGATTAAAAAATCCAATGGTCGAAAACAGAGTCAAGACAAAGAGAGCCTTTTTCATCCCGTTCAGTACCGAATATCCTTACTTGGCCCCGTAGCCATAGCCGTAACCGGCGGCTGTCTTGGTACCGTTAAGCACGACAGACAGTTTCGGCAGACGTTTTGAAGCGTAGAGCTTGTTCAGAAGTTCGATTTCCTTGGTTGTCGTATAGTTTGCACGGGTGACGTAGACTGTGGCATCGGCCACACGCACCAAAGCAAAAGTATCGCTCACCATACCGACTGGAGCCGAGTCTATGATAATATAATCATACATTGTCTTCAATTCGGCGAACAGCTGGTCCACACGCTCTGACTGGAGAAGTTCCGAGGGGTTGGGCGGTATCGGCCCGGCCATGATTATATCCAGATTCTTCTCTATGGAGTCATGCAGAATGATTGAGTCCAACGAAATGTCACGGTTGGCGATATAGGATGTAAATCCGTCAGCAGGCGGCAGATTCAGATATTCGCCAAGCTTTGGATTACGTATATCGAGTCCTATAAGCAATACTTTTTTACCCAATACGGCAAACGAGGATGCAAGGTTTATCGAGATGAACGACTTGCCTTCGCCTGAAATAGTCGATGTCAGCAAAATGACTTTTGATCCGCTGTGATTTCCGAGTACAAATTGCAGATTCGACCTGATCAGTCGGAAAAGTTCAGCGACAGAAGTGCTTCCGCCCGTCGACTTGACAACCAGAGGAGAGTCTGAGCCTGATTTCTGACAGACTTCACCGAGAACCGGAACAGTAGTCAGACGCTCAAGTTCACCGATAGTTTCAAATTTATTCTTCAGCTTATCCAACAGGAATATAAGCACCAGCGGAATAATCAAGCCGATAAGAACCGCAATCAGCACAATCTTCTTTTTCGACAGATTGACCGGAAGCGACTTGACATAAGCATCGTCGACAATCTTCGCTCGCGGCAATGAATTGGCCAGCGCAATGCTCGTCTCTTCCTGCTTTGTAAGAAGATAAAGATACAGCTCTTCCTTGATTTCCTGCTGCCGTTTGATATTGCCGTATTGACGTTCATACTCAGGGAATTTGCTCAAAGTCGAATTTGACTCTCCCACCTGTGACTGAAGATCGCGCAGGCGGACAGTTGCATTCTCCAAGGCTTTCTGAAGAGATTTTTTCATGTTTTCCTTAACCACAACAATCTGTTCGTCAAGCCTTTTCAACATGGCGTTGTCTCCACGGGCCGTGTTCTGCAACTGCATTCTCTGAAGAAGCATTCCATTGTAAGCATCAATCGGTACTGAAGCATTCACATTCAGAGCCGGTATCAGCTGATCGTCATTTTCGGGATCATTGATGAAATCACGGGTCAAGGAGAGAAGATGGATCTCGGTCTCTATGCCCATTATCTGAGACTCAAGACCTTCCGAGCGCCTCATCCACTTTGTCGCATCGGCTCCTATGTCAACGAGATTTTTACTCCGTTTGTAATTCTCGATGTCACTTTCTGAAAGACTCAGCTCACGGCTGATATCCATAAGACGCTCTGCAACAAAATCAGCTGTTTTCTGATCTTTCTTACGCTTTTCTCTGATTCCAGATATGTTGTAATTGTCAATAATTGTATTCAAAATCTTCTGTGTCAACTGCGGATTTGAGCTTTTGGCAGCAAAAGAAATCACATTCGAACGTTTGCTTGGGATGTAAATTGCCACTTCTTCCGAAAGGCCTTCCGCCCCACCGTCATAACTGCTGAAACCGATATCCATTCTGACACCGTGACCCTTTTTAAGATAGCTGGTCTTATCAAAAATGAAATCACCATACTGAGTCTTCAGCGTGACAGGGAATGTCTGATCCTTTACGTCTGCGATTTTCTTCTTATTCGCTTTAGCCTTAATGCTTACTTTATGGTCTTTGCTGACATTGACTTTAAAAGCCATATACACGCCCAGAGTATCCGCAATCGTAGAGTCGCAGGTCATCACCACAGGAGTCTTCTCGCCGACATTCCGGTCAAATATCCTGAACTTCTTGACTATATAGCTCTTGTTCAGGTCCAAATCTCTTACGGTCTGACGCAGATTTGTGTGCGATCTGACAACATTGATCTCATCATCCACTGAACTTGTTCCGCCCATCATATTTCCGACCGCGAATTGGCTGGCAAGCTCACTCATCGCACTTGATGAAGACCGCCCATCTTCCTCTGAGATCAGAATATTGGCAACAACCTGATAGACAGGCACTGTCGATAACGCATAGAACGCCCCTAAAGATGCACACACAACAACTGATATGGCAAACCAATACCAACGGCTGCGGAACAATTGGATATAGTAGCGAAAATCAAATTTATCAGACGAATTATCGTTTGTAAGATTCATGGTAAATCTATATCTATCTTATTTAACAGTAAGAGCAATGACAAGCGATGCGATCACCGAACATGCGCTGACAATCGTCGATGTCACCTGGAGCTTATAGGCATTATTCATATTATATTTCGAATTCTCCTGACGGACCTTGTTTGGAGAGACAATCACAACGTCGTTCTGCCGGAGATAATAATAAGGAGAGGTCATCACATCGCTCTTGTTCAGATCAATGTAATGATAAACAGCCTTTCCGTCCTCTTCCCTTATGACAAGCACTTTTGAACGGTCACCGAATTCGGTCATATCCTGGGCCTGACCCAAGGCATCCAGTATAGTGACTCTCTCGCCGGCAATTGCGACTGTTCCAGGCTTACGGACTTCACCCAGGACACTGACTTTAAAATTCATGAGGTCCACCTTGACGATCGGGTCTTTCACCTCCTTGGAGATCTCAGCCACAAGGTATTCAGCCAGTTGCTCGGTTGTCATGCCTTCCACATGGATATCGCCAAGTATCGGGAATTTTATATCACCCTTTGAATCAACGATATAAGTCTGCTGCCGGGGCTGGACGCTTGCCTGAAAAGAACCGACAGTCGCAGGATTTGCCAAGGGCAGATTATACTGGGCTGTCGCTTCCGGGATAAGCGATGTGACGGTAATAAAAAGTTCATCGTGAGGAGCGAGTTTTATCTTGCATTCCTTAAGGTCGAACACCACCTCGCTGACCGATCTCGTATCATCAAAATAATTCAGTGATTCTTTTGATGTTCTACATGATGTAACGGCAAAAAGCAAAGCAATACCTATAATTGCAAATTTAGCCTTCATTATAATATCATGATTCTAAGGTTAATAAAGCACACGCTGTGAATCCACAGCAAAACGAAGCCAACCCAGGCCAACAACAGTGCCTGATGGGTATGGCTCTTAGTGATAACGCTAAATAAATATAAATATTGTGCTTTGTGATTTAAATACAATTCACAATAGCCTCTCAATCTGAGGCAGAACCGGGGAACACCCGTCATTGACAACATGGCTGACACACTGGTGGCAAGAAGCCGGGACATACGAATCCTGAGCCTCGATTCGAGCCAAAACCTGCTCCCTCGACAATGAGTTGCGGGCCATCACACGCTCCACTCTCAGGGCTGTCGGCGCTTCGACAACCCAGACATCATCGACCATCGCGTCAAGTCCGCTCTGATACAGAATCGCGGTCTCGACGAACAGTCGTTTCCTATCATGGCCATACTTTTCACACCATGCCCGCAGATCTGCCCTCACAGCAGAATGCACAATGGAGTTCAGCCTGTCAAGAGCTGTTCTGTCAGCAAACACAATCTCACTGAGACGCGAACGGTTGATACGACCGTCAGCATCCACACAGTCAGGGTGAATCTCACAACATAGCGAATCCTTGATCCGGACATCATGGTCCATGAGCCTTTTAGCCTCGCGGTCACAGTCATAGACACGAAACCCCATTGCGGCAAGAACCATGCTCACCACACTCTTTCCGCTACCGATTCCTCCTGTTACTGCCGTCAGCATTTAATCACTTTATGCTTTCGATAATGTATTCCACACTATCCGGTTCAAAACTGAGGTTATGATATACACTCGGAAGCGCTGAAAGCGTCACCGGAAGTTTACGCGCATTAGGCCGTGCATCACGGAAATCGACATAAGCCTTCACGGGATACTCATCGTTATAGGCGCTCATCGGCACCAGATAACTGATCTCGATGTTCGAGGGGAATGTAATCAGATTCTTGTCTTCAGGACGGTGGGAAACCTCCAGCCTGATTTTGCGCTTCTTTGAGATCAGCGGTTCGACAGGCACTGTGACCGTCACCACATCAGGAATGATTCTGACTCCGGCAATCGGCTTGACACGCACTTCATAACGGGTTGTGTCACGAAGGTCTGATTTCACGATTGGTTCAGTCGACACAAATTGCAGAGACCGCGGAAGATCCTCGACGGAATAGAGCGTGACAGAATCTACGTTAGCATAGACAGGACCGGAAAGAATATATTGCAGATTAGGATGCACATCAGCCTGGACATTCAGTTTCACTCTGACACCCGGCTGAGAGGTAAACGCCAGTCGCAGCGAGTCGGGGCGGCATGCAAGGACCTGAACTCCATTACCGAAATAGTCACGCAATTTAGCCTCAAGTTTCGGACGACCGAGGACAAACGACTGCCCCTCGACACTCTCCTCCCACTTGAACTTGACAGGCGACATCTTTCCCCACAGAAAGCGCAGCAACTGGGAATCTTTCCCCTTCACACTTACACCGATCGCAACCGGAGGCTGTCCGATCAGGGTGACACTGTCAGGCACCTCCTGAATCTCCAGAGGGACATCAAAATCACGCTGGACCTCTGCATCCAGCGACAGAAACACCCAGAACACAAAGGCCACGGCGACAAACAGCAGATAGAGTAAAATGTTTTGGCCGCGGCTCGAATGGAGAGCCGCGGTCACTTTATCGCTCAATCGTTTTGCTTTTTCATTCATGGCCTGAGAGCCGTAAGTGTGAGGAGAGATTTGCTTATTTCTTATTTACCTTTCTCGGCAGCGTCATTGGCAGCCTGCTGTGCCGAAGGATAAACGGAACCCTTGTCGACAGTGATGCGGACGTCGCGGGCGATCTCGATAGAGAAGGTTGTCTCGTCAATGCTTTTTACTTTTCCATAGATACCGCCTGCGGTCACAACTGAATCGCCGACCTTAAGACCTTCGCGGAATTTCTTGATCTCGTTCTGGCGCTTCTGCTGCGGACGGATCATGAAAAAATAAAACACTGCGATCAGAACAACGATCATCGCGATATTTGCCCAGCTGCTGCCGGATGACTGGAGGAGAATTGTGTTAAGCATAAATTATTGTTTTTTTATTTATAGATTCTTTTGTTTTAAATACATTGCGGATGCCCCGATGGTTCAGGCCTTGACGAGCTTTCCTTCTGTTTTCAGATGGTTGATCACTGAATAGAGGATACCATTGATAAACGCACCGCTTCGGGGTGTGCTGTAAGCATTGGCAATCTCGATATACTCGTTCAGTGTAACCGCTACCGGAATCGCCGGGAAGTTCATCAGCTCTGTTATGGCAGTCACCATAATGACAATGTCCATAAAAGCAAGACGCTCGGAGTCCCATCTATGTTCATTCACAAACGAGTCGATCAGCTCACGGTATTCCTGATAGTTCTTAACGGCAAGTTCGAACAACTGGGCACCGAAACGGCTGTCCTCTTCGTCTTTGAACTGCGGAAGCAGTCTGATGTCAGCACCTTCGGACTTGCTCTGCCCGAACTTACGGACGGTTTTCAGCACGAATGTCCCGACAACGTGAAGATCGTCATTCCAGTAAACCGATCTCGATTCGAGGGCTTCGGCAAGCTCATCGCCTGGAAGAATTATATTCTTGTAGACCTGACGCCAGAAATCGCAGTCCTCCTCAAAGGTGCTTTCCTCGCGACGCGCCATGTAGTCCTTATACAGGTCGCTATCAATGATCTTATCCAGCAGTCCTCTGACCATCAGGGTATCAGCTTCCCATGAAAGCTTGCGTTCGTCGACATAGGCAACGAAATCCTCGTTCTCACACAGAGCCTTGACAAATTTGTTTTCGACAAAGCGCATGTTCGGATGCAGATCTTCGTCAGTCGGCAGATATTTGTGTTTTGCGGCATCAAGACGCTGATCCTGCATGCGGGTGATCTCTACCGGGAGAAGAAGAAGATTGTAGTAGAGTTCATAAGCCATGTCGAGCGAATAGTCAAGCGCATGACGGGCATGGTTGAACAGGGAGCGGTTGTCGTTGTACTCGTTGAGAGTGTGGAGCAACAGATTGACACCTCTGTTAAAACCTGCCACTGTGAAGTCAGGATTCTTGCGGGCGGCTGTGATGAACTGGGGATTGTCGGCTATCAGGTTGTTGATAATCGACACCCATAAAGCCACGTCGTCTTTCAGCTCTGTCTTTTTCAGGCGGGTATAGCTCTTGTAGGCGGGCAAAGATGAAATGGCGTCATAAATTGAAGGAATAACCGAATCAAACAGCGCCACTCCCGAACGGCCGCGGAGTATCAGCATGCGGATCTCGTCAATGCTGTTAAGCGAACGGGCCAAAGCATTATTGTCAATATGCTTGTTCAAGGCAATACCCCGCAAAGGCGACTGGCGACGACCTCCGGAAACGTCGAAACCCGACATTTCGAGAATCATCAACAATAAATCGAGGTAAAGTTCATGACCATATTTCTTGTCGCGTGAAGGATTTTCAACCTGTGGCTCTATTTTAAACTCACTCTGGGTCAACAGATAGGAGTAGAGCAGCTGGACCACTTTGATTCGGATCAAAACTCGATTTATCATACTTTTAAAGACCTATTTTTTCGTCGTTAATGTTTTTAACGCTGCAAATTTACAAATTTTTTCTTAAATCAACCGGTTTGAACGGCCTACTTTTTATCAAACGCCATCCAATTTTATCGGCCCTGACAGTCCTCCCGGCAAAGCGCCGGACATACCACCTTATTATATATAGGGGACATCAGATCCGGCAGCCATCCACGGGGCTTAGAGAGTGTAGCCGAGGGCTGCGAGAATAAAGGGCGTGAGCAATGCTGTGAAAAGACCGTTCAGAGTCAGTCCGAGCGATGAGAATGCGCCATAACGATAACCGTTCTCCATCGCGACCGAAGTCCCGACGGCATGTGCGGCTGTCCCCATTGACAGCCCTTGGGCTATCGGGCTTTTGACGCGCGAAAGTTTCATCATCTTGAACCCGGCTATTCCGCCGAAAATACCTGTGCAGACCACCACCGCCGCTGTCAGAGCCGGAATGCCTCCCAATGTCGAAGTGATTTCCATTGCAATTGGCGTCGTGACCGACTTCGGGGCCAATGAGATGACCACATCCGAAGTAGCGCCAAGCAGTTTGGCCACAACCACAACTGACACAGTCCCGACAACACAGCCGGCCAGTTCTGCGGCAAGAATCGGAAGCAACTGTTTGCGGATTGATTCAAGCTGACGGTAAAGAGGAACCCCAAGAGCCACAACCGCAGGTTTTAGCCAGAATTCGATATACTGACCGCCCTCGGCATAAGCCTCATAATCCACGCCACAACCCATAAGCATACAGATCAGAACAATGATCGTTATCAGAATCGGATTCAGGAAAGCTATGCCTGTGCGCTTCTGCAACAGTTGCGAGGCGAAATACACGACAAAGGTCAGCGCTATGAGAAAAAACTTATTCTCTATAAAGTTCATGACGATGTGATGCTGCGCGGCGCACATACTGATGGACCCAGCCGGTCACCGCAATTACTAAAAATGTACTTATCACACATGCTCCGACAATCGGCAGCCACTGATCGCCGAGTAGCCCAAGGCAGTTCATCAGTCCGACACCTGCGGGAACAAAAAAGAATCCGAGATTTTTCAGAAGGAAATCAGCCACCTTGTCGACCCAGAAGACACGCACTATCCTAATTTTCAAGGCAGCCGTAAGCAACAGCATGCCGATAATACTCGACGGGATCGGTATGCCTGTCAGCCACACGATCAATTCACCCAATGCTAAAAATGAAAATAGCACCGCACATTGTAGTATCATAATCTCTGTTAATGTTATATGAGCACAAATCGAATCCGAAGATAAGAGGCTGCAAAGTTACGAACTTATATCATAGCTTCAACACCGGCTCCTATATATTTTCCATCCGGAACACGTTAAATAACGTGAGTTCGATATAAGCAATAGACCATTCACCAATAAAACAATCAGCCATTTAGTGTAAAACTAAATGGCT
>NZ_JAIDEN010000065.1 GCF_029054785.1 Duncaniella sp. | reverse complement strand
CTCTTCATTTCAGTCACATAGCTCGCTATGCTCCTTCAATTCAGAGCCATATCCACCTCAAAACTTTCGCTCAGATTTTAACTATTGTTGTTAAACAACCTCTTAATACTTAACCATCATCTAAGCCATGCAGGAATACAATCTTACCCCTGAAGAAGAAGAACGCTATGTCGAAGCCCAGTTCCGGGATCTTCTTGACGGCTATCTCGCGAGCAACCATCGGAAGAAGGTTGACATCATAGAGCGGGCGTTTCGTTTTGCCAAAGAAGCCCACAAAGGGGTGCGCCGCCGATCCGGAGAGCCTTATATCCTCCACCCGATCGCGGTGGCCAAGATCGCTTCGCAGGAGATTGGTCTTGGGTCGACGTCGATCTGCGCGGCCCTGCTGCATGACGTGGTTGAGGATACAGAGTATACGGTCGAGGACATCGAGCAGCACTTCGGACGCAAGATCGCCCGCATTGTCGAAGGCCTGACAAAGATCTCCGGAGGCATTTTCGGCGACAAGGCATCGGCCCAGGCTGAGAACTTCCGCAAGCTGCTGCTGACGATGAGCGAAGACATCCGCGTGGTGCTGATCAAGATGGCCGACCGCCTGCACAACATGCGGACACTCGGTTCGATGGCACCCAACAAGCAGTATAAGATTGCCGGAGAAACGCTCTATATCTACGCCCCCCTGGCCCATCGTCTCGGCCTCTTCGCCATCAAGACCGAACTTGAGGATCTGAGTTTCAAATATGAGCATCCTGGAGAATATGAGCGCATTGCGGGGCTGATCCGTCAGAGCGAAGCGGGCCGCGAGATGGTCTACAACGACTTCGCAAGCCCGATCCTCAAACGGCTCGATGCAATGGGGCTGAGTTATGATGCCAAGGCGCGCCTGAAATCGGTCTACTCCATCTGGCGCAAGATGGACACGAAGCATATTCCATTCGAGGAGGTCTATGACCTTTATGCCATGCGCATCATATTCGACACGCCCGAAGGAGTGTCGGAAAAGGAGATGTGCTATAAGATCTACGTGGCTCTGACCGATCTCTACCGTCCGCATCCGGACCGCACACGCGACTGGATAGCCAATCCCAAGGCCAACGGTTATCAGGCCCTCCATGTCACTCTGATGGGCCCTGACGGCAACTGGATCGAGGTGCAGATACGCAGCCGCCGGATGGACGAGATTGCTGAAAAGGGCTTTGCCGCCCATTGGAAATACAAGATCGGCGAACATGAGGAGGAAAGCGAGCTTAACGTGTGGCTGAAGACGATCAAGGATATTCTCGACGATCCTACTCCAAGCGCCATCGACTTCCTCGATACGCTGAAACTCAATCTGTTTGCCACGGAAATAGTGGTGTTCACGCCCAAGGGCGAACTGCTGACACTTCCGGCGGGAGCCACGGTGCTTGACGTGGCATTTTCGCTGCACTCCGAGCTGGGAATGCACTGCATAGCCGGAAAAGTCAACCACAAACTTGTGCCGCTTTCGCAGAAACTCAACTCAGGCGATCAGGTCGAGGTCCTGACCTCACAGTCGCAGCAGCCCAAGGAGGAGTGGATGAACTTCCTCGTTTCGGCCAAGGCAAAGACACGTCTGCGCAAGGAACTCAGAAAGGTCCAGCAGCCATATATAGAGAAAGGAAAGAAAATATTCGAAGATTTCCTTGTGCAGAACGACATCATACTGAACAACAGTGTGATGACCAAGATTCTCGGCATTTACCATGTCCAGTCGCGCGAGGAGCTGTTTCTGAAACTCGGAAACGGCGAGATCTCGATTGACGACTATCTGAATGTCAACACATCGCGCGGAGCCCGCTCGCTGGTGAGCCGTCTTTTCAGACTCGGATTCGGAGGCGACAAGAAAGCCGACCGGGCCCGCAGGCTGCTTGCGTCGGTCGAAGTGGCTGAAAAAGAGCCGTCAGACAAGACAAAGATCAACACAAAGGAAACCTATGTGCTGAAATTCAATGACAAGGAGCGGAATTTCGATTTCGCCGACTGCTGCCGTCCGATTCCCGGCGATGAGGTGATGGGCTTCATCAACGACGACGGGACTGTCGAGGTCCACGCCCTGACATGTCCGCGGGCCCAGGTGCTGAAAGCAAGCTACGGCCCACGCATAGTCGCTACGCGCTGGGACAAGGTCGCCGGCCATTTCCTCGCCAATATCCGCATTGAAGGCATAGACCGCCACGGCATATTGCAGGAGCTCACCGGCATGATCTCGACGGCACTCAATATCGACATACGCCGCCTGAACATCGAGGCGGAAAAAGAGGTGTTCAACTGTGATCTCGGAGTGCTTGTGAGCGACACCCGCGCCGTCGAGGAGCTTTGCAGGAGAGTGCTCAAGATCCAGGGAGTCCGCAAGGCGGACCGAGTGCGCTGATCTGAGAAACAGTTTCTAAAATTTGCAATAAATCTTCGCCACACCCTGATAATGTGCTAAAAAAATCGTAACTTTGCAGACGGGTTACAGTGCACCCCGAAGTAACTACATAATATTCAATCACCCCATGCGACAGTTTAAGCGCGCCGTCCTGATTCTTGAAGACGGCACAACCTTTGAGGGGAAATCCTTCGGCTATGAGGCTTCGACCTCCGGTGAAGTTGTGTTTAACACCGCGATGACCGGTTATCCGGAGAGTCTTACCGACCCCTCCTACGAAGGACAGATCCTCGTGACCACTTATCCGATACTCGGCAACTACGGCGTTCCTCCGCGTCGGGAGAGAGACGACGTCAGTGAATACTACGAAAGTGACCATATCCATTGCCGCGCCATTGTGGCCCAGGATTATTCCTATGACCATTCCCACTGGCAGGCCGACCGCTCGTTGGCCCAGTGGCTCGAAGAGGAAAAAATCCCAGGAATCTACGGCATCGACACCCGTCAGCTTACCAAGCATCTCCGTGAACACGGCTCAATGCTCGGCAAAATTTTGATTGACGGTTGTGACGATGTCGATTTTTATGATCCGAACCGGGAAAATCTTGTAGGCAAGGTCAGCTGTAAGGAAATTGAATATCACGGTGCCGGCGACAAGACTGTGGTCCTGGTCGACTGCGGCGTCAAGCACAATATTATCCGCTGTCTGACACGCCGAGGCGTGAAAGTGGTGAGAGTTCCCTGGAACTATGATTTCACCACCATTCCCTATGACGGCCTCTTTATCTCTAACGGTCCGGGCAACCCTGACATGGCAGAGGAAACAGTAGCGCTCATCCGCAAAGCAATGGAGATCGGCAAACCGATCTGCGGCATCTGCATGGGCAACCAGCTGCTCTCAAAAGCCGCAGGCGCTAAAATCTATAAGCTGAAATACGGCCACCGCAGCCACAACCAGCCTGTCAGACGCGTAGGCTCGAACCAGTGTTTCATCACTTCGCAGAACCACGGTTTCGCAGTCGACAACAACACTCTGCCCGCCGACTGGGAAGCTCTGTTCATAAACATGAACGACGGCACCAACGAAGGCATCCGTCACAAGACAAAGCCTTTCTTCTCGGCTCAGTTCCACCCGGAGGCAAGTTCAGGCCCGAAGGACACGGAGTTTCTGTTTGACGAATTCATCAACATGCTCTAAGCATCCCCTCATTTATTTTTCATCATGCGTAACGAAAACATCAAGAAAGTATTGCTGCTTGGTAGCGGCGCGTTGAAAATCGGCGAGGCCGGCGAATTTGACTATTCAGGTTCTCAGGCTCTCAAGGCCATGAAGGAAGAGGGGATCACCACTGTCCTCATCAATCCTAATATCGCCACCGTCCAGACATCTGACGGCTTTGCCGACAAGATCTATTTCCTTCCGGTCACTCCATATTTTGTGGAAAAGGTGATCCGCAAGGAGAAACCTGACGGCATTCTGCTCGCCTTCGGCGGCCAGACCGCGCTTAACTGCGGCGTGGAACTTTACCGCTCAGGCATTCTGGAGAAATACGGTGTGGAAGTGCTCGGCACCCCCGTGCAGGCCATCATGGACACCGAAGACCGCGAGCTCTTTGTCAGGAAGCTCGACGAGATTGATGTCAAGACCATCAAGAGCGAGGCTGTCAATTCGATCCACGATGCCCGCGTAGCCGCCGAGGCTCTCGGCTATCCGGTGATTGTCCGTGCGGCTTATGCCCTGGGCGGTCTCGGCAGCGGCTTCTGTGACAATGAGGAAGAACTTGTGGCCCTGGTTGAAAAGGCGCTCGCCTTCTCGCCGCAGGTGCTTGTCGAAAAGTCGCTCAAGGGCTGGAAAGAGGTTGAATATGAAGTGGTCCGCGACCGTTTCGACAACTGTATCACAGTCTGCAACATGGAAAACTTCGACCCTCTGGGCATCCATACCGGCGAGTCGATCGTAGTAGCTCCCTCGCAGACTCTCTCAAATGAAGACTATCACTGGCTGCGTAAGCTTGCCATCAAGATCATACGCCATATTGGCATCGTCGGCGAATGTAACGTACAGTATGCCTTCGACCCGACCTCGATGGACTATCGCGTCATCGAAGTCAATGCCCGTCTGAGCCGTTCGTCGGCACTCGCATCGAAGGCTACCGGCTATCCGTTGGCTTTCGTTGCCGCCAAACTCGGTCTCGGCTACGGCCTCTTCGATCTGAAGAACTCTGTCACTAAAGAGACTTCGGCTTTCTTCGAGCCGGCACTGGACTATATTGTCTGCAAGATTCCTCGCTGGGACCTTGGAAAGTTCCACGGTGTACGCCGCGAGATCGGCTCGTCGATGAAGTCGGTCGGAGAGGTGATGGCCATCGGCCGCACCTTCGAGGAAGTCATTCAGAAAGGTCTTCGAATGATCGGCCAGGGAATGCACGGTTTCGTCGGCAACAACCAGCGGGACCTGCCTGAACTGGAACACGCACTCAAAGAACCGACCGACAAGCGCATATTTGCCATCGCGCAGGCTCTGTTCAAGGGCTATACCGTCGATCAGATCCACGACCTGACCAAAATCGACAAATGGTTTCTCTATAAGTTGCAGAACATCATTGAAACAGCCCGCGAACTGCGCGAATTCAATGAACTCGAAGCCATCCCCGAAGCCCTGCTGCGTCAGGCCAAGGAACAGGGTTTCAGCGACTTCCAGATTGCGCGTGAGATCTATCAGGAAAATCTGACCGAACCTGAACAGGCGTTGCTTAAGGTGCGCGAACACCGCAAACAGCTTGGAATCCTGCCGGTTGTGAAGCAGATCGACACTCTGGCTGCCGAATATCCCGCGCAGACCAACTATCTCTATCTGACGTATAACGGACGGGAAAATGATGTGCAGTATCTGCATGACCACCGTTCGATCGTTGTGCTCGGATCCGGCGCCTACCGCATCGGCTCGTCGGTTGAGTTCGACTGGTGTTCTGTCAACGCTCTTCTGACCGTCAAGAAGGAAGGATGGCGTTCGGTCATGATCAACTACAACCCCGAAACTGTATCCACAGACTACGATATCTGTGACCGTCTCTATTTCGACGAGCTCACATTCGAACGTGTGATGGACATTCTGGATCTCGAACAGCCCCACGGAACAATCCTGTCGGTCGGCGGTCAGATCCCCAACAACCTTGCAACACGTCTCGACGCTCAGAACATCAATATTCTCGGCACCACAGCCCGCAGCATCGACAATGCCGAAGACCGCAACAAGTTCTCGGCAATGCTTGACCGCCTGGGCATCGATCAGCCCCGTTGGCGCGAGCTGACAAGCATGGACGACATCAATGAATTCATTGATGAGGTTGGCTTCCCCGTTCTGGTACGTCCCAGCTACGTGCTTTCAGGTGCGGCAATGAATGTCTGCCACAACCAGGAGCAGCTCACCCGCTTCCTGCGTCTTGCAGCCAATGTCTCTAAGCAGCATCCGGTTGTTGTCTCGCAGTTCATCTCATCTGCAAAGGAAATCGAGATGGACGCCGTCGCACAGAACGGCGAGATCGTGGCCTATGCCATCTCCGAACACATCGAATATGCCGGTGTGCATTCAGGCGACGCCACAATCCAGTTCCCCCCGCAGAAACTCTATGCCGAGACCATCCGCCGCATCCGCAAGATCTCACGCCAGATCGCCAAAGCGCTTGAAATCTCCGGTCCGTTCAACATTCAGTTCCTGGCCAAGAACAATGACATCAAGGTGATCGAATGTAACCTCCGCGCATCTCGAAGCTTCCCCTTCGTCTCCAAGGTGCTCAAGATCAATTTCATTGACCTTGCTACACGTGTGATGCTCGGTCTGCCTGTCGAGAAGCCCTCTAAAAATGCCTTTGATCTGGACTATGTCGGCATCAAGGCCTCTCAGTTCAGCTTCTCGCGTCTTCAGGGAGCCGACCCGGTGCTCGGTGTGGACATGGCCTCTACCGGTGAGGTAGGCTGTATCGGCACAGACTCCTCCGAGGCTCTCATAAAGGCCATGATCTCTGTCGGAAACCGTATTCCGGCCAAAGCAGTGCTCATGTCGACCGGTACGGCCAAGCAGAAAGCCGATCTTCTTGACGCGGCCCACGAGCTTGCCAACCGCGGCTATACGATCTATGCCACCGGCGGCACTCATGCCTATCTCAATGACAACGGCATTCCTGCGATCCGTGTCTACTGGCCCTCACAGCCCGACATGCAGCCACAGGCGATCGAACTGCTCCACGACCACAAAGTCGACATGGTTGTCAACATTCCGAAGAACTTCTCGACAACCGAGCTGACCAACGGCTACAAGATCCGTCGCGCGGCCATTGACCTCAACATCCCGCTGATGACCAACGCGCGCCTGGCTTCGGCCTATATCGACGCCTTCACTACTCATCCGCTGGACGAGATCGAGATCAAGAGCTGGGACGAGTATTAAATATAATAAAGCAAAAATTAATCATCGACTTATTGCAAAGCGTATTGATATTTTGTAAATTTGCTGCGCAATTTCACAAGCAGACAGATTGTCAATCCGCTTCCAAAGGCATAAGGTAAAAACTCAACTATAATTATAATATAGACTATGAAAATTGAAAAAATTATCGGTCGTGAAGTCCTTGACTCACGTGGCAATCCTACCGTTGAAGTAGACGTAATCCTCGAATCAGGCGCACGTGGTCGCGCATCTGTTCCCTCCGGCGCTTCTACCGGCGTAAACGAAGCTCTTGAGCTCCGTGACGGTGACAAGAACCGCTATCTCGGCAAGGGCGTTCAGAAGGCTGTCGCTAACGTAAACGGTCCTATTGCTGACGCACTCCGCGGCATGAGCGCACTCGATCAGATCAAGATCGACGAAGCTATGATCGCTCTCGACGGCACTGACACCAAGTCAAACCTCGGCGCCAACGCTATCCTCGGTGTATCTCTCGCCGTTGCCAAGGCTGCTGCTGACTACCTCGACCTTCCCCTCTACAAATATATCGGTGGCTGCAACAGCTACGTGCTCCCCGTTCCCATGATGAACATCATCAACGGTGGCGCTCACTCTGACGCTCCCATCTGCTTCCAGGAATTCATGATCCGTCCCATCGGCGCTTGCTGCTTCAAGGAAGGCATCCGCATGGGTACTGAAGTGTTCCATAGCCTCAAGAAAGTTCTCCACGACCGCGGTCTCTCTACCGCAGTAGGTGACGAAGGTGGTTTCGCTCCCGCCCTCGACGGTACTGAAGACGCTCTCAACGTGATCATCAAGGCTATCGAAGCTGCCGGTTATGTTCCCGGCAAGGACGTGACTATCGGTCTTGACGTAGCTTCTTCTGAATTCTACAAGGACGGCGTTTACGACTACACCTGGAAGCAGGGTGCCGACGCTCCCAAGTACACTTCAGAGCAGCAGGCTGAATACCTCAAAGGCCTCGTAGAAAAATATCCTATCGACTCAATCGAAGACGGTATGGCAGAAGGCGACTGGGAAGGCTGGAAGATCCTCACCGATCTCATCGGCAACCGTTGCCAGCTCGTCGGTGACGACCTCTTCGTGACCAACGTCAAGTATCTCGAAAAGGGTATCGAACTCGGCTGCGCCAACTCGATCCTCGTTAAGGTTAACCAGATCGGTTCACTCACCGAAACTCTCCGCGCCGTAGAACTCGCTCAGCGCAACGGCTACACCGCAGTTATCTCTCACCGTTCAGGTGAAACTGAGGATGCCACTATCGCTGACATCGCAGTTGCTACCAACGCCGGACAGATCAAGACCGGTTCTGCAAGCCGCTCTGACCGTATGGCCAAGTACAACCAGCTCCTCCGTATTCAGGAAGAACTCGGCGAAGCTGCTCAGTATGGCTACGGCAAGCGCACCAAAATGCCCCAGGCTTAATCGTGTAGCTTGACAGCACGCAAATAAAATCAATGCCGGTCTGATTCAGTTCAGGCCGGCATTTTTGATTTTATGCTGTCAAAATTTCTTTATTCTGAAATATCTTCGTCTGCCTTCTTCAGGGCATCGCATATCTGAACAACGGTATAGAATTCTTCTTCGTCCATTTGTAAGATATCCTGAATAATTTCAGATTCGGTATAAGTGCTGTCAAATTCCCACCCGTGCTCCAAAGCATGTTTTGTGATGCGTTCCACTTTGGCCTGCTCCTCTTCGCTGAGAAGGGGTGAATCTGTGCAGGTGCTTTGAGTGCATGAACATAGAAATAGAATTGTGGCGGTTAGCAAATAGTGCAGATGTTTCATAATCGTTATATTGTTTAGTGGAAATGCTCGACGTAACCTCGTGAAATAGAATCGTTTTTTCTATATTCGATATAAGCTGCCATCGCTAATTGAATAAGTTGAAAATAAAATGGCGGATAATATGATAAATAGTAGGTTTGTCCTCGTAAAAAGCATTTGATTGTTATTAGTGGCAAATATATGAAAAAAGGAATAAAGTTAAACGAAATACATTGTTATTAACTTTAATTAATAGTTGGGAGATGCTGTTGTAACTATTCAGCGATTCAAACATCTTGATTGCAAGCAAGTTGTAGTAGGATGCACCCCGGAGCATCCGCCGGTTTTATGGTTCATCAACCTCGTTTTCGGATGCACCATGGTGCATCTCTACCCTGATAATGAGGCTCTTAGGTTGGCAATATTCGCTGAATAGTCACGATGCTGTTTATTGACAGCCATTGTCGCGGGCTTGGCTACGGATCAATGTTGCTTGAATTTGCCGGATGCCAGGGAGCTGTAGAAGTTGATGTAAACGAACAGAATCCGTCTGCTCTCGCTTTCTACAGAGCAAACGGATTCAAAATCAAGTGTAGGGATGAGACCGACGAGGCCTTGTCTCAGATGAAGAATTCAGGTTCTCTCCGTCGGGCAAACACTGTAGTGAAGATCTTGCCTATGAGTTTATAGCCGAGGCCCCGGTATTTGCGGGTGCCTGACGGGCATGAAACAATGCAGCGGCCACATGAGATGCAACGCTCTGCATTTGTGGCCCAGGGAGTTGTAGGGTCTATGGCTTCTGCCGGGCACAGTTTTGAACATTTGCCACATTTTTTACAATCGACTTTATTTCCGGAAGGGTGAAACGGAACACTGCTGTATTTTTTGTACGGGCGGCATCCTTTTATCGACAACACGGGAATCTCCGAACGTTCGATTGCCTCTCTGCATGACTTTCCGAATTCCGTCAGCTTCTCGATGTCGTTACTGTCAGGCCGTGATATTCCGGCATTTGGGAATATTGAATGTTGGGCTATGAAGGCTCCGGCTGCTATGACCCGGAATCCGGAATCACGCAGAATGTCAGTAAGCTCAAGCAGTGCGTCATCATAATCACGATTGCCATAGACAACGATTGCTATGGCTCTGGCTCCGTTGCTTTGCAGCCTTTTAAGCTTATCGGCTGCCAGCGATGGAATTCTTCCGCCATATACAGGAGCCCCGACAATGACGATATCATCCTTGTCGAATGTCATTGTTGCCGGCATGTCATTGTCTGCCAAGTTGAATGATCCGTTGATCGGAATGCCGATGGCGCCGGCCACGGTATCAACACATTTTTGTGTTGTGCCGGAGGCGCTGAAGTAGATACTGTTCAAAAAATCTGTGTGCATAAGTGGCTATTGCAAGTTGTTGTGAAGCACCCTCTGGATTGAAACGGGGATAATTGGCGTTGATTACAACTTATATCTTTTAGAAGTCACAAAGTTATGGTGTTTCTTCGGATATAAGATGTAACGGGCCATGAAATCATTGTATGATTTGTCAGAAAACAAGAACAATAACGCGCCATCTAAAGGCTGTTTAAAAACAACCTCTTAAACGACTTCTAAATATTCATTAAAGCCCATGTGGTTATGCCTGCATGATCTTTCCCTTACCGGCATCAAACATTGTTGAATAAGTCGGAATGAATGTCTGATAAGTCTGATTGGGATGTGAGTTTGTACGATGTGTTCGCTGCCGGGAAATAATGTACTATCTTTGTATTTCTTAGAATATCGAATCTATGTGGAGGCTGACAATAATTGACAGAACAACAGCAGGACATGCATCCATAATATCAAAAGTGGAGGCCGGATGTATTATATGCGATAGTGGCTCGGTGAGGCTTTCTGTTGACGGTGCAATTTGTGATGTAAGACAGGGTGATTTATTCATATATCCGCCATATTCTAAAATTGAGATTGATCGAGTTGACAGTCTGTTTGAATGCAAGATCTGCGAGGTGGATTATGAATTCGTATTGTCAGCAATGAAGACAATTTCATGGAGCCCTAAGTTGAAGTTTATTTCAAAAGTACCGGTGGTGTCTCTGTCTCCTGTCTCTGCCGGTCGTATCAATGAACTCATACAGCTGATTTTGAATCGGCAGGATGATGAAATCAGCCAATTGAATGCACTTTCTCTCGATTGTCTTCGGAAAGCGCTGGCTTATGAAGTCCTCATGGCTTATATGGAAAAGGTGGAACTGCCTGACGAGACCAGGAATTCGCGTGATTCCATTGTTGTCTCATTTCAGGAGGCCTTAAAATGTGATGCTGTACGGTTCAGGGATGTCAGACATTATGCGCAGCTGCAAGGCCTCACTCCGCGCTATTTTTCAACTGCCATACGCGAACTGACAGGCTATCCTCCATTCTATTGGATCTGCCGTGCGGTAATCGTCGAAGCGCAGCATCTGATGCTTGATACTACGCTGAGCCTGAAAGAAATAACATATAGATTGAATTTCACAAGCCAGACGTTCTTTTCGCGTTGGTATCATCAGTATTCAGGTGAAACTCCGTCACAGTTCAGAAAGAGAAATAGAATGCAGAAGGCTTAGCCACGTTCCCCAATATTTGTCAAGCCTGGTGTTGAGAGGTTGTCTAAAAAACAACCTCTCAGTTTAGTAGTTCCAGCAGCTGTTCGCCGGCTTTTTTGGTGTCGACCTTGGTGATGATGTGGGTGATGCGGTGATCAGTGTCGGTCACGAAGGTTGTGCGGACGGTGCCCATGTATTCGCGTCCAGCCATTTTCTTCTTTTGCCATACTCCGAATGACTGATTGACCTCTGTTGTCGGGTCGGAGAGCAGAATGAAGGGGAGCGAATATTTATCGGCGAACTTAGCGTGGCTTGCCACTGAGTCTTTGCTTATGCCGATAGTGGTATAGCCCTTTGCTTCAAGCTCGCTGTTGAAATCGCGCAGGGAGCAGGCTTCGGCTGTGCAGCCGGGGGTGTTGTCCTTGGGGTAGAAATATATGATCAGAGCCTTGCCTGCGAAATCAGAGCTCTTTACTTCGTTGCCGGCCTGGTCCAGACCGAGCACTTCGGGGATTTTGTCGCCAATTTCCATATTGTCGTTGATTATCGGGTTGTTGAAATGTTGTTTTTTCAGGCGTAAAATTACGGATAAAATCTGTTATTCCAACGGCTTTTGGCGGGCAATGGTTGATTGGTGCTGAAATTTTGGCTAACTTTGTTGTCCTGCCGTCTTCCAGCCATGAGCAATCAGATCACCATAGTTATCCCGGCTTATAACAGGGCGCACACGCTGCCGCGCACGCTGCTTTCTGTCGAGAAGCAGACAGTGGCGCCTGCACGCGTTGTCCTTGTCGACAATGCCTCCACTGACGGGACTTTCAGTCTGATGAGCGACTGGGCCTCGCGGCAGACCGGCTTTGAGGTTTTGCTGCTTCGCGAAGAGAAAGCAGGTGCCTGCGCCGCCCGTAACTGCGGGTTGCGGGAAGTGGAGACTGAATTCGTGATGTTTTTCGACTCTGACGATGAGATGCTTCCCTCCCATGTCGAGGATTTTTCGAAAGCGATCGCTCGGAATCCTGGGGCCGATATATTCGGGCGCAGCATTATCACGGAGGATATTGCGGGGCATCGCCGGAAGCTCTATTTCACACATCACGATCCGATGTTCAACCACCTTTTCAGAGGCTGTCTCTCGACCCAGCGCATAGTGGCGCGGACTGCATTGGTGCGCCGTGTCGGAGGCTGGAACGAGGACTTGCCCGCATGGAATGACTTTGAACTCGGAGTGCGCCTGCTTCTTGCCTCAGACAGAATCGTCTCACTGCCCGGAGATCCTTCTGTCATAACCTATCAGCTTGCAGAGTCAATCACCGGGACATCTTTCAGTGCCAAAGCCGGGCAATGGGAAAAGGCCTTGGACTGCATTGAAAAGCTTCTTTCATCAGCCGGACGCACCGATCTGCTTAAATGGATCGACTGCCGCCGGATGATCCTCGCCGCGCATTACGCCCAGGAGGGTAGTGCGGATCTGGCAGCCGCGCTGAGGGGGCGCACCGCAGTTAATGGCCGTGGCCGCAGGCGCTTGTCGCTGATATATTCCTATCAGCTGTCATTCCGCAGACTGGCCTGGTGTGTCGCCCGATTGATTTTTATCTTTTGATTGTATATGGACACGACTGACAGACAACGCATCGATCTGATGAAACTGGTCCTCATGATGGGGATCATACTCATCCACTGCGGAATGACATCCAATATAGAGCTGACCGACGGCAACCGTCATGCCTTTGCCTTCATCGAGGCGATGACGAGCACGGTGCTCCAGGTCAGTGTGAAGTCATTTTTCATTCTGTCAGGCTTCCTGTTTTTCCGCAACATGGATCTTTCGGCCTCTTTTATGCCGATGAAGATATTCAGTCAGAAGCTCAGGTCAAGGTTCAATTCGCTGTTTGTGCCGTATGTCCTGTGGTGTACCATCGCAGGCATATTGCTGGTGTTCAAGTCGCGTTATCTCGGCTTTGAGGGACATGGGGTGATCGGAGATTCGGGAAATCTGGATCCGCTTGTCTTCCTGAAAGGCTACTGGGATCTTACGGATGGCTATCCGTTGGCTTTCGCCTTCTGGTTTATCCGAAACCTGATGATATTCGTCATTCTGAGTCCTGTTGTCTATGTCATGGCCAGGCATACGACCGCTGTCATCCTGTTATATTGCATCCTGATTGTCAGCGGGCTTAATCTTTACGGCTTTGAATATTTTCTGTTGGGAGCATGGCTTGGCGGGTGTAAAATCAGTCTGTTTGATGCACGTCATCGCCGTTGGTTGCCAGGATGGATTATTGTCTATGCAATTTCTTTGTACTGCAATCTTGCATGTTCTCTGCCCCCTGTACCGGATAGATTGATGGGGGTAGCGATGAATGTATCGGTGTTTGCCATTCTGGTCAGTCTGATCTCTCTGACTTGTCACAGACCATTCGGAGTTTTCATCAGGGCGCTGATTCCATCGACATTCTTTCTGTATGCTTTCCATGAACTGTATTGTACGGTCGTGAGAAAGATGTGGCTCCGTGTGTTCGGCGACGGGACAGATGCCGGACTGCTCTTGACCTATGCGCTCTCGTTTGTGACGCTTGTTGCGAGCAGCTGGATCGTCTATAAGATTGTGTCGGTCACCGCACCACGGCTTATGGCCGTGCTGACTGGCGGGCGGAAATAAGCGGTTGTTAAACAACTGCTGAAAAAATAGTGGCGGTATAGTGGCTGTGTGTGTGTCTTATCGCAGCATTTCGCTTACGCGGCTGAGGGCCGCAAGGAAGCGGTCACATTCCTCGATGGTGTTGTAGACGGCAAATGAGGCACGGACCGTGCCTTCGATTCCGAGAGCTGTCATCAGAGGCTGGGCGCAGTGGTGGCCGGTGCGGACGGCAATGCCGAGTTTGTCAAGCAGCATACCCATGTCATAGTGGTGCTCGTTGCCTACAAGGAATGAGATTATGGCACATTTTCCGGGCGCTGTTCCGAAAATCCTTATGTCGGGAATTTCTTCAAGCATTCGCCGGGTGGTGTAGTCAAGAAGTTTATGCTCGTGTTCGGCAATGGCGTCGATTCCGATGCGCTGCATGTAGTCGATGGCCTGATGCAGTGCGGCGATGCCTACGAAATCCGGAGTGCCGGCTTCGAACTTGTAGGGGAGTTCGGCGAAAGTCGTTTTCTCAAAGCTGACCGACTCGATCATCTCGCCGCCACCCTGATAGGGAGGCATCTTTTCAAGCAGTTCGCGTTTGCCGAAGAGCACACCGACACCGGCGGGTCCGTACATTTTATGGGCTGAGAAGGCATAGAAATCCGCACCGATGTCCTGGACATCAATCTTCAGATGAGGTGCGGCCTGTGCGCCGTCAATGAGCACGGGTACTCCGTGGCTGTGTGCCTCGGCGACGATCTCCTTGACGGGGTTGACGGTTCCGAGCACGTTTGATGCGTGGCAGACACCGACAAAGCGGGTGTGCTCGTTGAAGAGCGAACGGTAGACATCCATGTCCAGCGAGCCGTCGGCTTTGATCGGGATGACACGGATTCTGATGTCGGCTCTGCGCTGAAGCAACTGCCAGGGCACGATGTTGGAGTGGTGTTCCATCACCGAGATGATGATCTCGTCACCGTCTTTGAGGAAAGTACCTCCATAGGAAGCGGCCACAAGATTGATCGCTTCAGTGGTGCCGCGTGTGAATATGATCTCGTCGCTTGAGGGGGCATTGATGAAATCTCTGACCTTCCGGCGGGTGCTTTCCTGAAGCTCTGTGGCTTCCATTGAAAGGGTGTGCACCCCGCGGTGGACGTTGGCTTTTGTCTGCGTGTAGCCTGACACGATTGATCTGACCACTTCGTCAGGGGTCTGCGAAGTGGCTGTATTGTCTAAATATACAAGCTGCCGACCGTAGATTTTGCGGTCGAGAATCGGATAGTCAGCGCGTATCTTTTCGATGTCAAGCATAGGTGTGTAGTAAAAGCTTTGGTTTGAGGAATGGCCTGAGAGGCTGTTGAAAAAATGTCGTGTAAGCCGTTGCTGTTTCAGCGGCAGGGCCGGATCACTCTTTCGGCCGGCATCCGGCGCAGTCACCGAGAGAGCCGGCAAAACGGCGGTCGACCAGATGGAGCAGTCGTTCACGCAGGCCGCTGATGTGGACGGTGTCGATTACGTCGACCATGAAAGCCTGCATGAGCATTGTACGTGCTTCTTTTTCGGGGATTCCGCGTGAACGCATATAGAAGAGAGCGTCATTGTCGAGCTGGCCTGTTGTAGCACCGTGCGAGCACTTGACATCATCGTTGTAGATCTCAAGCTGCGGCTTGCAGTGCATTTTAGCGGTCGTGGAGGCCAGGATGTTGCGGTTGCTCTGATATGCTTCTGTGAATTTGGCACCGGGTGCTACGAAAATGCTTCCTTCGAAAGCGCCTTTCGATTCGCCGTCGAGCACATATTTAAAGAGCTGGTTGCTGTTGCATCGGGGAGCCATGTGACGGATGTCGGAATCATTGTCCACGTGCATGTTGTCAGAACCGATGACCATTCCTGCAAGCATTGTCTCGCAGCGCTCGCCGAGCAGCGAAACCGAGAAGTCGTTGCGGGTGGTTCCGCAGGTGAGTGTAGTCGAATTGAACGAGAAGTTCGATCCTGCATTCTGGCGGACAAACAGGCGTGAGTAGCGGGAGGTCCGGGCTGATGATTCCTCGATCGAGCAGACTTCGAGCCGTGCGCCTTCGCCGAGAATGACTTCTGAGATCTGGGCGGCAAGATAGGAGTTTTCCTGATCCTGGGTGTGGTCGCAGACAAGGAGTTGCAGTTCGGCATTCTCTTCAACCACAATCAGGATGCGGCGGAACGCAGCCAGGGGGACTGGAGAAGAGAATACATTGACCAGCTGCAAGGGGCGCTCGATGCGCACGCCTTTCGGGACGTAGATCATCACACCGTCCTGAGCCAGAAGGGTGTTGAGAGCCACGCTCGGATTTTCAGCCGGGGCCACTGTATTGTAATATTTCCCGACAAGTTCAGGATGTTCCTGCGCGATCCGTTTCAGAGAGCCGAACAGCACACCTTCGGGCAGTTTGGATTCCAGTTTTGAAGTCGGGAGAAAGGAGTCGTTTATCACGAATCCGAGAAGTGTCGAGAGCGAGGGGACATCGCAGCGGAAACTTGCGGCGACGTCGACCGGAATGTTGACACGCGAGACGTTGACTCCGTAGTCCGGAGCAAACATCTCTTCGATCGAAGTCTTTTCAAAGCCTTCGGTGTGTCTGTCGGGCAGTCGCGAAGACTTGACGATGTCAAGAGCCTCTTTGCGGGGAGCGTTGAGGACCGGTGCGGAGTTATCGCAGATCAGCTCGCGGTTCTGCTCGTAGAGTTCGATATATTGGGTGAGGGAGTTGCTCATAGGTCATTCTCCTCTTTAATCCAGTCGTAGCCTTTTTCTTCGAGTTCAAGAGCCAGTTCGGGGCCTCCGGTTTTGACGATGCGGCCCTTGTAGAGAATATGCACGAAGTCAGGCTTGATGTAGTCGAGCAGGCGCTGATAGTGGGTGATGACGATAGTGGCGTTTTTATCTGTCTTGAGTTTGTTGACACCGCCGGCCACGATGCGCAGAGCGTCGATATCAAGGCCTGAGTCAGTTTCGTCAAGGATGGCCACGCGCGGTTCGAGGACTGCCATCTGGAAGATCTCGTTGCGCTTTTTCTCGCCTCCTGAGAAGCCTTCGTTGACAGAGCGTGAAGCCAGTTTGTTGTCAAGCTCGACAATAGCGCGTTTCTGGCGCATCATTTTCAAAAAGTCGCTTGCCGAAAGAGGTTCCTCGTTGAGATATTTGCGCTTTGCATTGACTGCGGCGCGCATGAAGTTGACCATTGACACACCGGGAATCTCCACCGGATACTGGAACGAGAGGAACAGACCCTCATGGCTGCGGTCTTCCGGCGAAAGGTCAAGGAGGTTGACGCCATGCAGGTAGGCCTCACCTTCTGTGACTGTATAGGCAGGATTGCCTGCCAGTACGCCTGACATTGTGCTTTTGCCGGAACCGTTGGGGCCCATAATGGCATGTACCTCACCTTCGTTTATTGTAAGGTTGAGGCCACGGAGTATCTCTTTATCCTCCACTTTGGCGTGGAGATTGCGGACTTCAAGTAATTTTTTGCTCATCTCTAAAATAATTGTCAGATGGTTTTGATGCAGCTGCTCTAACTTGCTGGGAATTGCAGTCGCAATCAGACTGCGAAATTACCAAATTTCTCTCATCTACCCAAACATTTTGGCTACGACTTTGGTTTGCGGGCTGATATGTGTGAAAAACTGAATCCGTAGAGCTGGAATTGTGAAACGCCTGATTAAATTTATAAAATAAAGGTTAAATTTAGCGGTGTAACAATATTGTGTTACAATTGTAATGAAATTGTAACATCTGCAACCTAACTTTGCATCGTGAAACAAACAGAGCTTCATTCTCTCAAATCAAAAATGAAGCCTCAAGATATAAAATCAATACCGAAACACGAAAATTTACGGTTGCAAAATAGTTTTTTAGTAGACAAAACCAAGAATTTATCACATTTTTTACAGAGAGGCTGTCGAGAACGACAGCCTCTTCTGCTTTTGGCGGATTCCAAATTAATACAATCACACAAATTTAATTTAGAGGTTGCTTTTAAACAACCTCTAAATCTAAATCTTATCTGCCCAGAGAGAGGCGCAGGCCGATGTTCAGGTTGAAATTCAGCGGTCGGTCTTTGTAGATGGAATTGAGATTGGAGCCGTTGTCAATATAATAGCTGATGCCGGGCTCGACATAGATTCCGAGTTCATCGGTCATGCAAAACTGCACACCGGCGGCTGCATTCAATGAAAATTGCCATTGATTTTCATGGATGTCAGCCGTTTTTTTAACGGCAGGTTTCCCGTTGGTGGTCTCATGCCCGGAAATCTTGCCTGCAACGCATTTCTCGGCCAGACCGCCGGCCGAGGCATAGAAATCAAAAGAGCGCCAGGATGCGAGACGGTATCTGAGATTCAGCGGCACTCCGAGGTAGTGAAGTGTCTGTTCGCCGGTGTAGGTGGAATTCGCGGTCTCTCCTGTCACATCGGAACTGAGGCGTGAATATGAGATACCGCTTTCAACATTCAGCCGGGGGGCAATAACATAACTGACCGAGAGACCGAAACGGATCGGCTGATGGTGTTGCATACGGAGTTTGTTGTAATTATTCGAGCTTATGCCTGAGGCTGCGGAGAGGATCTGGTGTTTGTTCTCGGAGTCTGATGCCGGATCGTCGAACCAGAGATTGCCGAATGTCTTATTGATTGTGCGTCCCTCTGATTCTGTTGTATTCCCGACGGCTCCGGAGGTGAAAACACCCACGGAGAAACGCTTTCCGGCAGTTGCGGACTTTGGCGGAAGGATATGTTTTTCAGTCTTGCCGGTCAGGTGGCGATTGTCGGTTGGCTGTTGTGTAGCCGTGTTGTCGGCCTTTTGTCCTGACTTTTCATTTTCATTGGTGGCGGCAGCGACGAAAGGCTCTTGTGTTTCAGGTTCTTTGGCAGCCGGATTTGTGTCCGGAATGGCGTCATGCGCTGTTGCCTCGGAGGATGCTGGGCCTGCGGTCGGGGATCCGCGGTGGTGTGCCATAACGGAGGCTTGTGTGTTTTTCAGGTCGGAGATTGTCGGGCTGAGTTGGGCCGGAAGTTCCGGCGCTGTCATCTCATGAGTAGTGCTGACGGCAAATGACGGCGCGGAGTCAGTGCGGCCTCCCTCACGCGAGAGGTAGAAGCCGGTGACCATTACGGCAGTGAGAAGCGCGGCGGCTGCGAGCCACGTCAGGATTGTCCCTCTCCGCTTTCTTGTCGGGGGGATGATGGTGGCGTGTTGCCGTGCTTCGAGCTGTGACCAGAGGCCGTCAGGCTCTTCAGTCTCGAAGTCTGCGATCTTGTTGCGTATGTCGTTTAGCCATTTGTCGTCGTTCATGATGACTGTCGGTTTATGAAATCTCTGATTTTTGATGCGAGCAACGCTTTTGCGCGGTGGAGCTGTGAGGCTGACGTGCTTTCGGCGATACCGAGAATTGTCCCGATCTCGCGGTGACTTTTCCCTTCGATGGCATAGAGGTTGAACACCAGTCGGTAGCCGTCGGGCAGCGTTCGGATATATTCATGGATCTGCGCAGCGGGAATATCGGTGAGTTCGGGCTCATCGCCTGAAGTGTCGGGAAGATTGTCGTGGAGCTCGCCGAAGTCGATATGGCCGTTGCGGCTGATGAATTTCAGCGATTCGTTGACAACGATTTTTGTCATCCAGGCTTTCAGCGAACCCTCTCCGCGATAGGTGAACTGTCTGATTCCTCCGAATATCTTCATGAAGCTGTCCTGAAGGACATCCTTCACGTCCTCGTCATTCTGTATATAGCGGGAGCATACGGCAGTGAGATGTCTGACATATACGGAATATATCATTCTCAAAGCCGCAGGCTCATTGTTGCCGATACTCTGCAACAGATCTTGTTCTTTACCGGCTGTGCTCAAAACCGCTATATGAAGTGATGACTGTTGTTTTTATGACTGGGGGTGTTGCAAAACCCGGAATAGTTGGCTATGGTCCTGACTCTTAAAAAAGCATCCCGGTTGAGAATCATAGTTTTGCAACACCCCACAGGAGTTTAACGTGAGGA
>NZ_JAIDEN010000064.1 GCF_029054785.1 Duncaniella sp. | reverse complement strand
TTTTTACGTGACGGGGTTTGTTTTGCGGGGTTTTGTTTGTTTTGGGGGGGGGCGGGGGCGGGGGGGGGGGCGGTGTCGCCTGTGGCGGCTTCGAGTTTCTTCATGATGGAGAAGATGAAGGCTGCCGATACGAGACAGATGACGACGAGGATGCCCCAGAGCATTGCTGTCGAGATTTTACCCCAAAGCAGCATGGGGATGGAGACGAGGTAGTTGCCGACGGCTGTGGCTGCGAACCATCCGCCCATCATCGAGCCTTTGAGTTTCGGAGGCGCTACTTTGCTGACGAAGCTGATGCCCATCGGTGAGAGCAGGAGTTCGGCGAAGGTGAGCAGCAGGTAGGTCGAGATGAGCCAGTTGGGCGATACGGAGGCCGAGGTGCCGACGATCGAGAGGGAGCCGATGAGCATTACGCCGTAGGCCACGGCGGCCATGACCATGCCGTAGCCGATCTTGCGCGGGGCTGAGGGTTCGCTGTTGCGTTTGGCCAGCCATCCGAAGATCGCGAGTGAGAAGGGGGTGAGGGCTACGACGTAGAAGGGGTTGAACTGCTGGTATTGCTGGGGCTGGATGCCTGTGAGGGGTTCGGGGGTCACGGAGTAGAAGTACCAGAGGGCCCAGCCGACGAGGGCGATGATTGCCACCGAGATGGTGCGGCTGAGGGTGCCTTTTGACTGGAAGAGGTTGAAGGTGGCGTAGACTCCGACTGCGATGCTCAGAAGAGCCCAGACGTTGAATCCGATGCGGGTCCAGCCTGTGGCTTCGGGAGAGGTGCAGCTCTTGGCAAATTCGGTGAGGGTTGCGCCGTTCTGGTGGAAGACCATCCAGAAGAAGATCACGACTGCGAAGACGAGCAGCAGGGCAACGACGCGCTGTTTGGTCTGGGCGGGTGTGAGTTCGGGGCCGGCAGCGGCGGCTGTTTTGGCTGCGCCTGGCTGCTTTTTGTCGGTGAGGATGTGGGCGTAGGTGCGGCGTCCGAGGAAGTAGATCAGGAAGCTGACGATGAGTGATCCGCAGGCGATGGCGAAGGCGTAGCTGTAACCGGTCGAGAGGGTGGAGATGTAGTTTGCGGCGAAGGCTGCGAGGTCAGTTCCGGCGGTCATGCCGTTTTCGGCGGCTGTGGCGGCGAGTTCGGCGCCGTTTTCAGCCCCGTCGAGGTAGGCGTTGCAGATAGCGGGCATTGAGGCCACGTAGGTGAGGTTCTGGGCTTTCATCGCGAGGTTGCACATGGCGGTAGCTGCCATCGGGGCAAACATGGAGCCGATGTTGATGGCCATGTAGAAGAGCGAGAAGGCTGCGTCGCGCTGTCCGCTGTAACGGGCTTCGTTGTAGAGGTCGCCGACCATCACCTGGAGGTTGCCTTTGAAGAGGCCCGTGCCGCAGGCTATCAGGACGAGGGCTGCGCAGAGGATGGCGAGCGAGGAGGTGCTGCGGATGTCAGTCGGGATGGCCATGACCAGATAGCCGATGAACATCACGGCGAGTCCGGTGACGACACATTTTGAGAAACTCCATTTGTCGGCAACCCATCCGCCGATGAGCGGCATGAAATAGACCAGTGCGAGGAAGCCGGCATAGATCTGGCCGGAGACTGTCGAGTCGAGGCCGAATTTAGCCTGAAGGAAGAGCAGGAAGATGGCAAGCATGGTGTAGTAGCCGAAGCGTTCGCCGGTGTTTGCGAGCGCGAGCACATAGAGGCCTGCCGGTTGGTTTTTGAACATATTACGTGATAAAAATATAGAGAGGGCCTTTTTCAGAGACCCTCTCGGATTGGTTATTCGATTATGCTTTGGTTACGCGTTCGAGCCAGTTGACCATGCCGAACATTACGCCCATCGAGATGAGACAGACTGCGAGGAATACGCTCCAGCAGATCCAGAGGGGCCAGTTGTTGTACATCAGCGGGCCGATCCAGAGCAGGAGGTTGCCGAGGGCTGTGGCGCCGAGCCAGAGACCCTGGCAGAGGCCCTGCATGTGGGCGGGTGCTACTTTGGATACGAACGAGAGTCCCAGGGGCGAGATGAAGAGCTCTGCAACGGTGAGGAAGAAGTAGAGCAGGAGCAGCACCCAGGGGCCGGCTTTCATCGTGGCCGCGATGGCGTTGGGGAGTTCGCGGAATTCGATGCCTGAGGGATAGGATTCGAAGTAGGAGTAGACGGCGAGGAAGAGGAAGGCGGCGCCTGCGAGACCCATGCCGATCGCGATCTTGCGCGGGGTGGAGATTTCGATACCTGCACGGCTGAGGGCGTTGAACATGAGCATCACCAGGGGTGTCAGGACGATCACGAAGAAGGGATTGGCGGCCTGCCAGATTTCAGGGGCGATCGAGGAGGTGTCCACGAAGTCGCGGGCGAAGAGCGAGAGTGAGGTACCGTTCTGGTGGAAAGAGAACCAGAAGAAGATCACCACGCCGAGAACTGCGAAGAGGGCAGTCATGCGCTGTTTGATCTCCTTGGCCATAGCGCGGCGTTCTTCGTCGGAGATGCGCACGTCTTCGGCCTTGGCTTTCTTGCCGGGGGTCGGGAGGTTTTTCTTTATGCTGACAAAGATCAGCAGCGAGAGGAGCATGGCGCAGACTGAGGCGATGAACGAGTAGTGGATACCGGTGTTGAACACATCGAGATACTGTGCGCAGAAGGCCTGGATGTCGCCAGCGGCATCGCCTCCGGTCTCGGTGATGAGGGCGTAGAGGTTGTTGAGGTTCTCGGTGCTCATCGAGTCAGTGACGCTTAGATATTCGTGGCAGAGGGCGGGGAGCTTGGCATTGTAGGCCAGGGAGTGGACGCCGAGCCACCAGCTGCGGAGCAGAGGAGCGACGAAGGGAGCCACAAGACCGCCGACGTTGATGAAGACGTAGAAGATCTGGAAGCCGGAGTCGCGTTTGGAGGCGTATTTGGGGTTGTCGTAGAGCTGACCCACGATTGCCTGGAGGTTGCCTTTGAAAAGACCGTTGCCGAAGGCGATGAGGAAAAGTGCGAAGCAGGTCATCGGCAGGAGCCAGGAGATGTTGTCGGAGGTGGAGAGGATGGGAACGGAGAGGATCACGTAGCCGATGGTCATGATGATGAGACCGTTGATGATGGTCCCTTTGTAGTTCTGGGTTTTGTCGGCTATTGCACCGCCTACGAGACTGAGCAGATAGATGCCTGCGTAGAAGAACGAGTAGACGAGCGCGCTTGTCTCTTCGGAGAGTCCGAATTTCGAACAGAGGAAGAGGACCAGGACGGCGTTCATGATGTAGTAGCCGAATCGCTCGCCCATGTTGCTGAGAGCAGCAGGAATAAGGCCTTTGGGTTGGTCTTTGAACATAACGGTTTGATTAGAAATTTGGGTATTGATTCAGAGGGTTGAACTTGCAGCCGGATAAGCTGTGGCGGAGAGTTTCCGCAAAAATAAGCAAAATAATCATAATTTATAATATTAGGGCGAAAAAATGCTGCGGTGACGGACCAAAATCTTACTTTTGCAGCTGCTAATGATAATGCAAATATGAATAATGCAGATTTTTTGATACGTTTCAACAGCCCGCGTCTGGGCTATGGCAGTGTTGTGCTTGACAATTCGGCGCTTTTGGCGATCCCTGAGGGAGTGTCGGTGGTGCTCGGTGAGAACGGGGCGGGTAAATCGACTCTCGGCCTTGTGATGGAGAAAGGGCGCTATGCCTATGGCAACCGCCTCGAATTTGCCCGGCCCGATATGAAGGTGAAGATGCTGACCTTTACGGATATTCATTCGTTTACGGGGATCGACGTAGTCAGCCACGAGCAGCGTCTGGAGTCGACGATCAACGATTTTGTGCCGACAGTGGCGGAAATTGTCGGCCCGCTGTCCGAGGACGGGGAGTGGCTGAGGCTTTGCGAGGCATTCGCGTTGCGCGATGTAAACAGCAAGCGTGTCAACTATCTGTCGAGCGGTGAGCTGCGGAAACTGTTGGTGGTCAATGCCCTGCGCTCGCGTCCTGATCTGCTGATACTCGACAATCCATATATAGGCCTCGATGCCGCTTCGCGCGGCGAACTCGATGCTGCTCTGCGCGGCTTGCCTCAGAGCGGAACCTCGGTGGTGATGCTGCTCTGCGACGGCGCGGATATTCCCGACTATGCCGGTGCGGTGCTCGTGATGGAGGAGCGCCGTTTAGAGAGACTCGTGACCGATAAGGAGGAGATCGCCGGTCTGCGCCGGATGTCGGATGAGGCCGGAGAAGTGGCAGAGAGCGTGGAAATACCCGCGCGGACCGCTGCCGGAGGGGACTATGAAGTGGCCTTCTCGATTACCGACGGCCATGTGCGCTACGGCGACCGTGAGATCATAAGCGGGCTGGAGTGGACGGTGCGCTGCGGCGAACGCTGGGCGCTGACCGGGCCTAACGGGAGCGGCAAATCGCTGCTGCTGAGTATGATCTGCGGAGACCATCCGCAGGCCTATGCCAACCGTATCACTCTCTTTGACCGTCGGCGCGGAAGCGGTGAAAGCATCTGGGAGATAAAAGACCGCATCGGCTACGTCTGTCCGGAGATGCAGCTCTATTTCCGCTCGCCTCTGCCGGTTGCCGAGATCGTGGCCCAGGGGCTGCGTTCGGCCCTCAACCGCTATGCCAAAATCACCGACGAAGAACGCCTGGAGGCGCTGACGTGGCTGAAGCTCATGGGGATAGAACATCTGAAAGACAGGAAATTCGATGAGCTTTCGTCAGGCCAGCAGCGTATGGTCTTGCTTGCGAGGGCCTTCATCCGTCAGCCCCGGCTGCTGATACTCGACGAACCTCTCCACGGACTCGACAGCCGGGCCAAACAGCGGGTGCGCCGTCTGGTCGACCGCCTGACCGCCCGTCCCGACACCTCGCTCATCTTCGTCAGCCACTACACCGAAGAAATCCCCACCGGAGTCACCCTGACAAAGACGCTGGTGAAGCGCTGAAATTTAAAACAACCTCTAACTTTTGATTTTCGGCGGGAATTCCGTAATTTTGCAGACATATTACTCTCCTTTAAAGTCTATCGTAATCAATAAACTTACAATTTCTATAACATCATGGCTAAGAAAGCATTGTTAATGATTCTCGACGGATGGGGAATCGGCAACCACTCAAAGAGCGACGCTATTTTCTCAACTCCGACTCCCTACTGGGACTATCTCGTTAAAACTTACCCCCACAGCGAGCTTCAGGCTTCAGGCGAAAACGTAGGTCTGCCTGACGGCCAGATGGGCAACTCCGAGGTGGGTCACCTCAATATCGGCGCAGGCCGAGTGGTCTATCAGGACCTCGTCAAGATCAACAAGGCTTGTGCCGACGGATCAATCCTCGAAAATCCTGAAATTGTCAACGCCTTCTCTTATGCCCGTGACAACGGCAAGGCCATCCACTTCATGGGTCTGACCAGCGACGGCGGCGTGCACTCTTCGCTCGACCATCTCTTCGCTCTCTGCGACATCGCTGCGAAATATGGTCTTGAGAAGGTCTACATCCACTGCTTCATGGACGGTCGTGACACCGACCCCCGCAGCGGAAAGGGTTTCATCGAACAGCTCGAAGCCCACTGCGCCAAGTCGGCAGGCAAGATCGCCTCGATCATCGGCCGCTACTATGCGATGGACCGCGACAAGCGCTGGGAGCGCGTCAAGGTTGCCTATGACCTCCTTGTGAAGGGCGAAGGCAAGCAGGCTGCCGATATGGCTCTGGCCGTGCAGGAAAGCTATGACGAGGATGTGACCGACGAATTCATCAAGCCGATCCACAATTCGACCGTCGACGGCACAATCAAGGAAGGCGACGCCGTGATCTTCTTCAACTACCGCAACGACCGCGCCAAGGAACTCACCGTGGCTCTCACCCAGCACGACATTCCCGAAGCCGACATGAAGGTGATCCCCGGTCTCCAGTATTACTGCATGACTCCGTATGACGCATCATTCACCGGCGTCCACATCCTTTTCCCGAAAGAAAACGTAGGCAACACCCTCGGCGAATATCTTTCGGGCCTCGACAAGAAGCAGCTCCACATCGCCGAGACTGAAAAGTATGCCCACGTGACCTTCTTCTTCAACGGTGGCCGCGAGCAGCCCTACGAAGGCGAAGAGCGCATCCTCGTGGCTTCGCCCAAGGTCGCTACCTATGACCTGAAGCCTGAAATGAGCGCCTATGAGGTCAAGGACAAACTCGTCGAAGCCATCAAGGAAGAAAAATATGATTTCATCGTTGTCAACTATGCCAACGGCGACATGGTGGGCCACACCGGTGTCTATGAAGCCATCTGCAAGGCTGTCAAGGCTGTCGACGAATGCGTGAAAGACACTGTGGAGGCTGCCAAGGAAGCCGGCTACGAGGTCATCATCATCGCTGACCACGGCAACGCCGACAACGCAATCAACTCCGACGGCACCCCCAACACCGCCCACTCGCTCAATCCCGTGCCCTGTATCTATGTGACAGACCGTGCCGACGCTAAGGTTGAGGACGGACGTCTTGCCGACGTGGCTCCCACCATGCTCAAGATCATGGGCCTCGAACAGCCCAAGGAGATGACAGGCCACGCCCTGATCAACTGATTCAAATCACCGCGAGGCGACATCAATGGAATCCATCAAACAACTCTATAAAATCGGCCACGGTCCATCCAGTTCCCACACTATGGGCCCCCTGAAAGCCGCCCAGGAGTTTGGAGCCCGTTATCCGGACGCCGCATCCTTTACTGTGACCCTTTTCGGAGCCCTCGCAGGCACCGGAAAGGGCCACATGACAGATGTGGCTATCCTCGGCGCGCTCGAAAAGTCAGCTCCGACAACAATTCTGTGGGAACCCTCGGTGTTTCTTCCCTTCCATCCCAACGGGATGACCTTCGTCGCCAATGACGCACAGGGCAAGGAACTTGGCCGCGATACGGTCTATTCGATCGGCGGCGGCGACATCGTCCACGAGGGCGAGTCGCGTCCGGAGGCCAAAGTCATCTATCCGCTCAGCAAGATCTCCGATATTCTGCGCTGGGCCGAGAAGTCGGGAAAAAGCTTCTGGGAATATGTCGACGAATATGAGGACAGCGATGTCTGGGACTATCTGCGCGAGGTCTGGCAGGTGATGAAAGAGGCTGTCGAGCGAGGGATCGATGCCGAAGGCGTGTTGCCTGGAGGTCTGGGTGTGCGCCGCAAGGCCGTCAGCTATTATCTTCATGCCTCAGGCCATAACGACAGTCTGCGCAGCCGCGGCCTGGTCTACGCCTATGCCCTTGCCGTCAGCGAGGAAAACGCGTCGGGAGGCAAGATCGTCACGGCGCCCACCTGTGGCTCCTGCGGAGTGCTTCCGGCAGTCCTCTATCATCTCTCGACATCGAAAGGCTTCAGCGACAAGCGCATTCTCCGTGCCTTGGCCACTGCCGGACTGTTTGGCAGCGTGGTCAAGTTCAACGCCTCTGTCTCAGGGGCTGAAGTAGGCTGTCAGGGTGAGGTCGGAGTGGCCTGCGCGATGGCCGCCGCCGCTGCCAGTCAGCTCTTCGGCGGAACCCCGGCCCAGATCGAGTATTCAGCCGAAATGGGCCTCGAACACCACCTGGGCCTCACCTGCGATCCGGTCTGCGGACTGGTCCAGATCCCCTGCATCGAGCGCAACGCCTATGCTGCCGCCCGTGCTCTCGACAGCAATCTCTACGCATCCTTCTCCGACGGGCGCCACTCCGTCAGCTTCGACCGCATTGTCGAGGTGATGAAGCAGACGGGCCACGACCTGCCGTCAATCTACAAAGAGACCGCCCAGGGAGGCCTGGCCGCTATCAAATAGACTCTAAAAGACTCTAAAATTTACAGATGCCATGACACGTAAATACGATTACCTTGTGATCGGCTCAGGCATAGCCGGCATGAGTTTTGCCCTTAAGGTCGCATCCAAGGGCAAGGTGGCCCTGATCTGCAAGACCACTCTCGATGAAGCCAACACGGCGCTCGCCCAGGGCGGCGTGGCTTCAGTCACCAATCTTGAGGTCGACGATTTCGAAAAGCATATCAATGACACGATGATCGCAGGCGACTGGCTCAGCGATCCTGAGGCTGTCAGAAAGGTTGTCACCGAAGCGCCGGGCCAGATCCGCGAACTCATCAACTGGGGTGTCGACTTCGACAAGAAAGAAGACGGCAGCTTTGACCTCCACCGCGAAGGGGGCCACTCGGAGTTCCGTATCCTCCACCATGCCGACAACACCGGCTTCGAGATCCAGGAATCGCTCATCAAGGCAGTCAGGTCAAACCCTGACATCGACATTTTCGAGCATCATTTCGCCATCGAGATCATCACCCAGCACCATCTTGGCAAGATCGTCACCCGCCGCACTCCGGACATCACCTGCTACGGTGCCTATGTGCTCGACACCCGTACAGGCGAGGTCGACACCTTCCTCTCGCGCATCACGCTGATTGCAACCGGAGGCGTCGGCGCCGTCTATCAGACCACGACCAATCCGCTCGTGGCTACCGGCGACGGCATCGCGATGGTCTATCGCGCCAAGGGTACGGTCAAGGACATGGAGTTCATCCAGTTCCACCCCACGGCCCTCTACCATCCCGGCGACCGCCCGAACTTCCTGATCACAGAGGCCATGCGCGGTTATGGAGCCGTCCTCCGCAACCTCAAAGGCGAAGAGTTCATGCAGAAGTATGATCCGCGCCTCTCGCTTGCGCCGCGCGACATCGTAGCCCGCGCCATCGACTCGGAAATGAAGCTCACCGGCGACGATCATGTCTATCTCGACGTGACTCACAAGGATCCGGAAGAGACCAAAAAGCACTTCCCGAACATCTACGCCAAGTGTCTCTCGCTCGGCATCGACATCACTAAGGATTATATCCCCGTGGCACCCGCGGCCCACTATCTCTGCGGCGGTATCAAGGTCGACAGCAATGCCGAATCGTCGATCAGGCGTCTCTATGCCGTGGGCGAGTGCTCCTGCACCGGTCTGCACGGCGGCAACCGCCTGGCTTCCAATTCGCTGATCGAAGCCGTGGTCTATGCTGACGCAGCAGCCAAACACGCTCTTGCCAACGCCTCGCACTACGAACTGCGCACCGACGTTCCCTCCTGGAACGACGAAGGCACCCGCCATCCTGAAGAAATGGTGCTCATCACCCAAAGCATCAAGGAAGTCAACCAGATCATGGGTACCTACGTGGGCATCGTCCGCTCAAACCTGCGCCTCGACCGCGCCTGGAACCGTCTCGATATCCTCTACGAGGAGACCGAGAAACTCTTCAAGCAGTCGAAAGCCTCGCGCGAGATCTGCGAGCTGCGCAACATCATCAATGTGGGCTATCTGATCATGCGCCAGGCCAAGGAGCGCAAGGAGTCCCGCGGACTCCACTACACGGTCGACTATCCCCCCGTGCCGCGCAAGGAGACCAAATGACTGCCCCTCCCTTCAGTGAGCTGACTTTTTGACACTCTGTTTGTTATAGAAATACTAAGTAACTCTTGAAAATTAATTTATACTTGATGCGGAATAAAGTTGCAGGAAGTATAAAAGTCTTTCCCGCGGTTACTTTGTAAAAACATATCACGTTCAATTTTTAAGAGTTACTTATGACCCGAATCCGAAAACTGCTTTTGACGCTCACGCTTGTCGCCGCGACGGTGTTCCCGCCGTTGGCGCAGGCGCTGTCTGCGTCCGCGCCGTCACCCGACGAGCCGGAGGTCGACATCGAGGTGGGCGACGGCAGAGTCAGACCGATCCGGGGCTACTACTTTTTCGAGGAAGACGGCGAGCAGACGCTGATGCTCGTGTTGGCCGATGTGACCGTCTTCCCTCCGATGAAGTTCAAGAATAAGAAGGAGGAGGAATTCTACTGGAAGACCGTGCGCGACGTCAAGAAAACCCTCCCCTATGCCAAACTGATCTGCGAGACGCTGATCGAGACCTATGAATATATCGAGACCTTCCCCACGCAGAAAGAGCGCGAGGAGCATCTCAAGCGCATGGAAGGCGAAGTGTTCAAGCAATACAAGCCCGCACTGAAAAAATTCACCAAATCGCAGGCCCAGATGCTTGTCAAGCTCATCAACCGCGAGACCAACCAGTCGAGCTACAACATCCTGAAAGCCTTCCTTGGTACCTTCCGCGCCGGCTTCTGGCAGACCTTCGGGCGCCTCTTCGGCGTGAATCTCAAGACGGACTACAACCCCGACAAAGACCGCAAGGACGCCATCGTCGAACGCGTCGCCACAATGGTCGAACTCGGCCAACTCTGACCCCCCGCAGGACCGCCACCGCCCCAAATCCCACCC
>NZ_JAIDEN010000063.1 GCF_029054785.1 Duncaniella sp. | reverse complement strand
CATTGACACCGGCGATATACCACTTGTTGGCATGCCTGCGGGCAAGAACGACATATTTGCCAGGATAACCGTCAATAAGCCTGGTATCGTCCCATGTAGTCGGGACGGCTTTCATGAACGCAATCGCGTCGGCGGGAGCTTCGGTGAGATTGTTGGGAGTAAGGGCGAAATTCTGCACCGGGTTCTGAAAGAGGATTGAGGTGGCGAGCTGGAAGCCGTCGCCGGTCAGACGGGTGTTGCCGCTCTTGTTGTCGCGGCTCATGCGGCGGTTGAACACCGAGCCGCCATATTCCATCAGGGCGACAGCGTTGCGGATAAATGGATGAAGAGTCGCATGGAAGGCCTCCAGATCGCAGTGAATCTGCTCGAAAATGAGATTTTCAGAGGCAAACACTGCCTCGCTGCCTACATGGTTGGGATACATTCTCTCCCAGCCGCGCGGGAGTGTGCAGCCATGGAAAATCACGTCGATACCATAGTCGGCCGCGTCGCTGAGAATATCTTCATAGAGGCGCATCGTCTCCTGCTTGTCTCCGCCGAAGAAGTCGACCTTGATACACTCCACTCCGTTGTCGCGGAGCCATTTCATCTCTTTCTTGCGCACAATGGGACGGTCCATCTTATTGGTCGGGCTCTGGACAATGTCATTCCAGTGGCCGCTCGAAGAGTACCAGAGTATAGGCCGGATGCCTCTGTCCTTTGCATAGCCAAGCAGCTCAGGCATGCGCTCATAGCTGATGTTCTTGTCCCAGCCGGCGTCGATGAGGATATTCTCATATCCGAGGTCTACGGCGAGGTCGACAAAAGTCTTCTGGTCATCCATGTTCATGGAATTGTCCTGCCACACAATCCAGCTCCATGTTCCTCGGCCGGGGCGACCGGGGCGACTTGTCTCATAGCGGGGCTCCACGACATTCCATGGAATGGTTGTCTCCACGATGGGAGCGAGATTGTCGGCCACGGTGATTGTGCGCCAGGGAGTTGAGGCCGGAAGAGCTATGCCGGGGGCGGCTGTGCCGTTGCCGTTGTTTTCCTCAGGCATAGGATATGCTATCGAGAAAACACCGTCATTGTAGTCACTGAGGTGCGACGCGCAGTAGTAACCGTCGACTCCTGTCTCCGATAGCAGAGCCCAGCCCTTGTCGCCGACGCGGAACAGGCCGGGGAAAGTGAAGCCGCGTCCGAACTGCGAAGGTGTATCCATGGCGGCATCGGTGATATAATACTCCTCATAGCTCGGTTTTGTGCGCTTCCAGCCAATCATCGGCTCGCTGTGGGAGGTAAGAAACACCTTTGTCTCTCCGGGGAAACGATAGCCGGTCGCCTCGCTCCTGACAACCATGGCGCCGGTCTCGCTGTTGTTCTGACGAGGGATGACATAGCGGAAGGCCACGTCGTTGTCAGAAACCAGCCACTCGACAGAGACCTCATGACCCTTGTCATTTCTGAGCGTGGTGACAAGACGGTTTGCCTCATAGTCGATATGGCTCTTCTTGATTTTGTCCTGGTCGTATGACTTCGAGACCTTCGATGTCTCAGAGCCGACGAGCGACATCCCCTTGCTAAGGTCACCGACATCTGTCAGCAGACCCAGCGGAGAGTTTTCAAGAATAGTATTGCCGTCATAGATTACCGAGTACACCGGTCTGCCGCCGGCGACATCGGTCACGACCTTCAGTTTTCCGTCAGGACTCGCCACAGTCAGCGGCGATGCCCATGCGCCGGCTGAAATCAGCAGGCTCACACCAAAAATAATTGTTTTCATGTTTCAGTTAAAAAATGTGACGATAGTTGATTCAGGAGCGACGCGGAAATCCGTCATCCACATGCTCCGGCTTACAATGCAAAATTAATAATTGTGCCACATTCTGCTTTACAGTTTTGATAAAAACTACCCCCGCCGGGCGGTAGAATGATGACAATATGTAATAATAAGGTATAACAATTGTTGCAGCACACTGAAGACAGGCATTTTTTCGTGTTTTGAGTTTTATTTTTCTATCGGCCACCTGCCGTTGAGCGGTCGGAGTTGGCATCAACATCTATGAGTTTCTGCGCACCGCGTTTCTGACGCCCCCATTGCAGGTTATATGATACGGATATATAAGATTTGCATTTTTCCGCTTAAAAGTCAAATAACTCTCGACCAATACGGCAATTCTTACCGCCAATCGGGACGGACGTAGAATCAGGTCAAATATTTTAACCATTGATACAAACTTTGTTAAATCAGCACCTTACGCTTTAAACCATCGGTTATCCAGTCTGTCATAAATATAAAATCGGACAAAAAACGGTTAACCAAAACGATCTTTTAAAGTACAGATAAAAAAATAATAATAAATAAGATAAGACAACGATGAAAAAAACAATTTTAAGTGTCGCAATCCTTTTAGCATCAACCTTAGGCCTTACCGCCGTAGCACAGACACCCGCCAATTCACAGGCATGCCCCAACAGCACCGAATGCACGAAAGCCAATAAAGCCAACAAACCGAACCGTCCCAACCCGTTTGAAGGACTCAATCTGACCGAACAGCAGAAGACCGAACTTAAGGCAATCGCCCCGCAGAGAAACGGTCAGAAATGCAACAAAACAGCGAATGGCACTTCTTCCGACAAAGCCAAAACCGGAAAATGCTGTAAAGACAAAAAAGCAAAAGATGTGAACGCTGCGTCGCAGTCAAAGGCTGAAAAGCAGGCTAAACAGGCCGAAAACCGCCAGAAAAGAATGGATGCCCGCCGCGACTATCTCGCCAAGGTGAAAAACATCCTCACTCCTGAGCAGTATGTACAGTTCCTTGAAAACAATTATGTCGACCAGGGATTCAAAGGTGGTCCTCGCCACGGCAAAATGGCCCATTCAAAGAAAGGCCATGCCCGCAAAGGAAACAAAAACGGCAACCGTGGCAACAAGCAGAACATGAACCAGCAGGCTCAGCCAAATGCCAATGATTCAAATTCCGCTTACTATATCGACAACGGTAAAATCAAAGTGTTCCCCTATCACGCACAGCGCTAAAACTCATTCTCCACACTTCTCAACCGAAGCTGTCTCAAACTGACACTCTGTCCATCGCCATTGCTATACAGCATGGTCCGGACAGAGTGTCAGTTTTTTTCATTTTTTTGCACCCGCTCCGCATTATCGCACCAAAACCGGGCTACGCGACAGTATCTTTGCAGTGAAAAAACTTCTGCCGCTATGAATAAATCCACACTCCCTGTCTCAAAAAAATTTCATGCTGAAATCTGTGCACGCGTAAGCACATCTTTCTCAAAATGTCAGCCTTCTCTCGTGCGCAAAGCGATAGCCGTCATCGAACGTTATATGCTCGACGGGACCGACCCTTCAGACAGCGAAGAGACTGCCATACAGTTAATGTTCAATCTTTTGCGCCCTGAAATCGACAAAGCTATCACCCGTTCCAGCCGTGCTCGCGAACGCTCAAAAAACAGAAACGTGAAACAGCAGAAAACAGCCCCTCAGCTTCAGAAACCAAAGCGGCCGGAGTCATCCGAAGCCGACATAAACGACGACAACACAGACCTTCTACCTGAAGAGGAAGCGACACCAAAGCTCAACCGACGCATGCGGCGACTGATCAAGCAGAAATGCAAACGCGCCACACGCCTGCGCGTCAAACCGCTTTCTGAGAGGCCTCAAGCACCTCGCGGATAAAGGGTGCTGTCGGCGAATCAGTCCGTGCGACCTGCGCGGGAGTTCCGGTCGTGATGATATGGCCTCCGTTCTTGCCACCGCCGGGGCCCATGTCGATCACATGGTCGGCAGCGCAGATGACATCGAGATTATGCTCAATCACAAGCACGGTATTTCCCTTGTCGACCAGACGGTTCAGCACTGTCAGCAACACTCTGATGTCATCGAAGTGCAGTCCGGTTGTTGGTTCGTCGAGGATGAAAAGCGTCTTGCCGGTGTCGCGGCGCGAAAGCTCGGTGGCAAGTTTCACACGCTGGTTCTCTCCTCCTGAAAGAGTCGATGACGGCTGACCGAGCTTGATGTATCCAAGGCCGATGTCACGCAGCACCTGGATCTTGTTGACGATCGCAGGAATACCGGCAAAAAACTCAACGGCCTGATTGATGGTCATGTCAAGCACATCCGCAATTGATTTTCCCTTGAAGCGCACCTCAAGAGTCTCGCGGTTGTAGCGCTTGCCTCCGCAAGTCTCGCAAGGCACAAGCACATCCGGAAGAAAGTTCATCTCAATTGTCTTGTAGCCGTTGCCGGAACAGGTCTCGCACCGTCCGCCCGACACATTGAACGAGAAACGTCCCGGACGATAACCGCGGATTTTTGCCTCCGACAGCGAGGCATAGAGATCGCGGATGGCTGTAAAGACTCCGGTATATGTGGCCGGATTTGAGCGAGGCGATTTGCCGAGGGGCGACTGGTCAACGGTCACCACCTTGTCAATATTCTCGATACCCTCGATCTTGTCGTAGGGCAAAGGCGCGGTCTGGGAACGGAAGAATTTCTGGCTCAGAATCGGTTGCAGAGTAGCATTGATGAGCGATGATTTGCCGCTGCCGGAGACTCCGGACACGCAGATGAAGCGCCCCAGAGGCAAAGTCAGGGTAACGTCTTTCAGATTGTTGCCTTTAGCCCCTCGGAGCACGAGTTTCTGCCCGTTGCCCTTGCGAGGTTTATCCCGCATTGGTATCGTAAGCCGCCTGTTGAGATAGTTGGCAGTCAGAGTGTCTTTTGAAAGCATATCCTTAGGAGTACCCGCAAAGACCACTTCGCCCCCCTTGCGTCCGGCCTGCGGACCGATGTCGACAATGTAGTCCGCATCAAGCATTATGTCCTTGTCGTGCTCCACCACAAGAATCGAATTGGAGGCATCGCGAAGCTGCTTCAGGGAGTCGATCAGGCGGCGGTTGTCACGCTGATGCAGTCCGATGGACGGCTCATCGAGAATGTAAAGCACATTGACAAGCTGCGATCCGAGCTGAGTGGCCAGACGGATGCGCTGGCTCTCACCGCCCGACAGTGTGGCCGAAGCCCTATTGAGTTGAAGATATTCCAGACCGACATCAACGAGAAATTTCAGTCTTGATCGGATCTCTTTCATTATCTCGCGTGCAATCAGAGCCTGGGTCGGAGACAGACGGCTCTCCACATCCTTTGACCATTCATAGAGATCCGATATGTCAAGCCGGCAAAGCTGGGCTATGTTCTGTCCGTCGACAAAAAAATGAAGCGCCTCGCGGTTCAGGCGGTCGCCGTTGCACTCCGGACAGACTGCCCGCGAGAAAAAGCCTTCACTCCATTTTCTGGCAGCCGCCGAGGCATCCTCGTTCTGCTGCATCTCTATGTATTTCACCAGCCCTTCATAGGTGTTGAAATAATTATAGGTGGCCATCGTGTCGTTCTCGATGACCAGACGCTCGTTTGTTCCGTTGAGGATCTCTCCGATCGCCTCTTCAGGCAGATCCTTTACAGGAGTCTTGATCGTGAAGCCGTATTTCTTGCAGATGGCATCGATCTGCCAGAAAATCACCGAGTTCTTATATTTGCCCAACGGCAGCACGGCACCTTCATGGATCGAAAGCGCCGGATTCGGGATGATCTTGTTGCGGTCAACAATATTGACATAGCCCAGACCTTTACAGCAGGGGCAGGCACCGAGCGGCGAGTTGAACGAGAAGTTATGAGGCGCGGGTTCGCGGTATGAAATGCCGCTCACGGGGTCCATGAGGGTCTGTGAGAAATAGGCCGCACTGTCGTTGTCGACATCATAGATCATCACCTGCCGGTCTCCCTGGCGGAGAGCATCGGCCACTGTTGACTCCAGACGGGTCAGATCCTTTGCTGATACCTTCAGACGGTCAATCACCAGTTCTATGTCATGGTTCTTATAACGGTCGAGCATCATGTTGACCATAAGATCCCTGAGTTCTCCGTCTACCCGGACCGTCAGGAATCCTTTTTTACGCAACTGCTCGAAAAGCTCCTTGTAATGACCCTTGCGGTTCTTGACAAGAGGCGCAAGGATATAGACCTTGTGGCCGTCATAGCGCTGGAGTATGAGATTGACGATCTGCTCTCTGGTGTATTTTATCATCGGCTCGCCTGAGACATAGCTGACAGCCGTACCCACCCTTGAATAGAGCAGACGCAGGAAGTCATAGACCTCTGTGGTGGTTCCGATCGTGCTTCGCGGGTTGCGGTTGACTGTTTTCTGCTCGATGGCGATCACCGGGCTCAGGCCTGTGATCTTATCCACGTCGGGACGTTCGAGGTTGCCGAGCATGTTTCGGGCATAAGCCGAAAAGGTTTCTATGTAACGGCGCTGGCCTTCGGCAAAAATCGTGTCGAAAGCCAATGATGATTTCCCGCTGCCGCTCAGACCGGTGATGACAGTGAGAGTGTTGTGGGGAATATCGACGTCTATATTTTTGAGGTTATGCACCCGCGCCCCCAGCACACTCAGAGATGACGCCGGGGAGCGCTGTGGTTCGTTGGAATCGTTGGTGTTTTCTGTACTCATTTCGAATCTTTACGTGGAAAGAAAAGCAAAGCCGTGGTCATTACGTATGCGCCGGATCAGTCTGCCACAACCCATGCCGGATTGTAGACCGAGACCTTCTGACGTGAACGGGAGAGTGAATCGCGGGTCGGGATGTTGACCTTATAGGTCTTGCCGGTCTTGTTCGGGAGCGATTTCGAGCGGATCCACGGATTGTGTTCGCGCAGTGTCAGATAATCGATCCCCTGCTTAACGGCCCATGCCGCCCAATCGTCGACCGGAGTGTTCACCTCCACAACTTTATACTCGACGGGCTGATAAAGCTGACCGGCAGTCAGATTGAATCCGTAGGCCGATGGATTTTCCATGATGAGTTTTATAGCGAGCATACGGAAGATGTAGCGCATGGTCTCATCAGCGAGATAGAGATTGAACGCCGAATCGACCTGCTGTGCACCGAGTTCTTTTGAGATCCTGGCCATTCCGCCATTGTAGCTCGCAGCGACAGACTCCCAGTTGCCATACTTGGCATAGGCGTTTTTCAGGTAACGCGATGCAGCCTCTGTCGCTTTGACCGGATCATAGCGCTCATCGACATCATCATTGACTTCAAGACCATATTCCCTGCCAGTCGCGGGCATAAGCTGCCAGAGACCGCCGGCCTTTGCAGGCGAAAGGGCGCGAGGGTTCAATGTGCTCTCTATGACGGCGAGATATATCATGTCCGAAGGGATTCCGTTTTTCTTCAGAATCGGTGCAAGGATCGGGAAATAGCGGTTTGCACGCTTGATTGAAAGCAATGTGTTGCCGTGGGTGTAGCTCATCGCTGTCAGTTCCCGGTCAAGACGCTCCCACATGTTGTTGGGATCAAGATCAATTTTCTTGCCGGCGAATGTGACCGACGACGGGATGACAGGATTGACCACATCAGAAAATTCCGCTGTCTGAGTTTCAGCAGGCGCCTCAGGCTGAGATGTGACCGCTCCTATGCGTTCCGAAGATGCGACAAGAGCCAAAAGCGACAGGCCGACTGCCGAATAGAGAATAACTTTTTTATTATTGTTCATAAGTAACTTCTAAGATTGGATGTAATATATTTTACAAAGTAGCTCCGAAAAGCTTTTATACTTTCCGGCATGAATCCGCCTCAAGTACAAATTGATTTTCATGAGCTGCTTCTCAAATTGTCATTTATAGTTTACAATGTTTATGTCACCTGAAAGTTCATATTTGCGTCCGTCGGCCCCTTTGGCCTTTATGACATAGAAGTAAGCGCCCGCAGGAACAGGCTTTCCTTTATATTTTCCGTCCCAGCCGAGCGATGGATCTGTAAACGAGGCCATTTTACGCCCATAGCGGTCGAATATGTGACATTCAAATGAGACAAGGCTCGAATAGCTCACCTTCCACTCGTCATTTACCCCGTCGCCGTTGGGCGAAAACGCGTTGGGACACTTCAGCATGGAGGCCCCGATTGAGACCGTGTAGACTTCGCCGGTATATTCGCACGAGCCGTCGGCATTGGCGCAGACAAGACGCAGATAAGTGATACCTTCGTCATTAAAAGTGTAGGAGAAGTTCAGCTCCTGCATGCGGAGGTTCACATCGTCGAAATCCGGGTAACGGGAGAACTGCCATTCATGGAAAAGAGCGCCGTCAGTCACCGCGGCCTCAAATTCCAGTTCACAGGGTGCTGAACCGCCGAAGGATGCTCCAGACGGGTCCTGCGCCACTTCATTGTCGGCACTCCGCTCAGTCTGAGTGATCTTTGAGACGGCACTCACGGCATACGGTTCGACAGATGAGCTTGTCAGTTCTGCCTCGCGGCCCCAGGCCCGAAGAAAGCGGTCGCCGCTGAGGGTGAAATCCGTCGCACAAAACGGTGCGGGAGCGTAAATGACCGAAGAAAGTGACTGAAAACCGACTTCAGCCTCTGTCTGTCGGAATGACACTGATTCGTTGTCGGGAGTCAGCGTCTGATAGCTCAGACGGATCTCACGGTCAATGACGAACCGGCGGCCGTTGATGCCGTAATAGGCCATCTCCTCTCCCATCCCGATCACGTCAAGAGCCACTCGTCCGCAGTCTCGTTCAGCCGAGGTGGCGATCGAAGTCAGCGAGAACGGATGACGTGCATAGTCGATCACCCAGAAGCATTCTCTGTGGCCGTCAGGAAACTCGACTATATAACCCATGTCGCTCTCGACTTTTGTCAGAACCGAACTTGCACCGTCGGTTTTTATATCCTGAAGCTCTTCGGCATAGCCTCCGCCAAGAGAAGAATAGCGGTACCATCTGACAGCCTGGGCCTGAGCGCCGTCCGCAAGAACAGAAACCGAGACTCCGTCAAGGCCGTCGAGGACATAGACTCCGTCAAGGCCCGATGCGGAGGAGACTTCCACTTCAAGCGCTGCGGATGAATTGCCGGTCCAGACAGGCTTGGCCTGGAGAATGCCTGACAATGGGACTGAGCAAAGGACTGCTGCGATAAACTGTTTCATAAAAACAAAATCAAAAGCGACTTTTCAACTAACTTACAAAGTTAGGAAAAATCGCTTTGATTTGCAATATCTATAATCGGGATGACAATGAGGGTATTAAAATACCATCCGGCTTACATATCGTCCATATCCGTGTTGCGCGGATTGTTGTTAAGCTCCTTGACATCCTTTTTTACCATTTCGGGAGTCACTTTGTTGTCGTCAGACTGATTGACGTCCACTCCACGATACTCTTCAGCCGGTTTAACGTCTGCTTTCGGTGTGTTTTTCTTATCCATAATCAAAAAGTTTAATTTTACATATTTAACATCCGGCCTGCCTTTTAGGTTCACTCCTGAGCCTCAAAACCGACAGGAAGTTTGTTGAGTTGTTCGATGTAGTCAAGGAGTTCGTCACGACCGCGGCCTGTCTCGCTTGAGGTCAGGAACACCGGAGGCAACTCTTCCCAGGTTTCCAGAAGTATTTTGCAATATTCCTCGACATTGCGTTTTCCGGCCTGAGATCCCATCTTGTCAAGTTTGGTGAAAACAATGGCGAATGGCACCTCGTTTTCACCCAGCCAGTTGAAAAACTCAAGGTCGATCTTCATCGGCTTGTGGCGTGAGTCGATCAGCACAAAAAGATTTGTCATCTGACTGCGGTTAAGTATGTAGCCGCGGATCATCTTCTCCAGCTGCTCGCGCTGTGACTTTCCGCGCTGTGCGAAGCCATAGCCCGGAAGATCGACGATATACCATTGGTCATTCACCAAGAAATGATTGATCAGCATTGTCTTTCCTGGTGTCGACGATGTCTTTGCAAGACTTTTGTTGCCGGTGAGCATGTTGATCAGCGACGATTTGCCCACATTGCTTCGACCGATAAAGGCATATTCATGACGGTTATCTGACGGGCACTTGCCGACAGTTGGATTGGAGACTACGAAACGGGCTGAATTGATGATCATATTGATTCTTAAAAATTAGACATGTGAGTTTTTGAACATGTAGGGCGGTCAGTCAAGCATCAGACTGATCATGGGGCGGACAGTCGGGAAGCGAATGATCGAGCCGATCTCCGACGAACTGAAAATCATATCGGTCAGGACTTCGACCGTCACGTCAAAGTCGAGTTTGCCGCTGTAATCGTCGTCAACAGCACATAACCCTTTCCTTATGACGAAAGTATGGGAGTTATAATCCGGGAGCAGACTGTCACTTACGCGGAGATGGCAGGTGAAAGCGGGATCTGAGGCGGCAATGGCCGAAAGCGCTTTCCCAACATTGACAAGACGCCCCATTCCACGTGGCATAAGGCGTCCGCCCATAGAGTCGTCGGGGTGGCCAAACAGCAAGACCGGAGTGTCGGCATATAGACAGCGTAACTGTCGCAGGGCGGCCGCACGGCTGTCGGAGTCCTCGCCCATCACATCTTTCACAAGAAGCATTCCATCTGAAACAACACCCCAGGCCATCGAGACAATCTGACTGCCGCGGTCCTCGTCGTCGCGGGCCATGACAACAAAGCTGCCGCCGTCTGACTTCAGATCTGATAGAATGTTGTAGAAATCACGTTTCGAGTGGAGAATATAGCATTTGCGCTGATGCTGGAAGCGGTCAAACGCACACCATACCTCATCGCTGGTCTCTTCGGCAAAAAGATGATATTCCCCGCTTACCGGAAATGAGTGAAAAGCCGTGAAACGCTGTTCCTTGGTGAAAAAGACAGTGGAAAATCCATAGCGGCGGTAGAAGAAATAGAGAGCCTCGTTGGCCGGAATGAGTGAACAAAGCATGTCGCCACGGGCAGCCGACTCCTCCAGAGCCATTCCCATCAGACGCGACATGAATCCCTGCCCGCGCTTTGACCGGCGCGTGGCTGCTCCGGCTATATAGCTGACCGAAGGTTCGGATCCATGAAAGGACATGCGGTAACGTTGCAGCATCAGACTGCTCACAGGCGCGTCGGTCTGATCGCACAACAGAAGTGCCTCATCTTCGCGATAGACCTGATCGAAATACATATCGACATAGGACCGCGGATCCTGAAAACACTCAAGCCATATTTTTTTTATTTCATCTCTCTTGCTCATGGTTTTTGAAAGCTGTAAGTGAGGGTTGTCATATAGTCATATAACAAGCGAGAGAGGAAGATGGATTTTGCGGCAGAAACAAGAAGTAAACCCGAATCCGGATTCACGGCGCTGACATATCGCCATGAATCCGGACGCGGATATTTTATCATCAGTTCTGGTGAGCGGGGCGGAGAAGATCGTTGACGGTCTTGACCGGGTTGAATGTAGAGATGGGAACTTCAACAAAGACGGTGTTCCAGTCGCTCATAGCGCCGTTCCAAAGTCCGGGAAGCTCCATTGCGCGGAGTTCCTTACCGTGGCTCGATTTCGACGAGATGAAACCTGTCGCAGGGTCAACATATCGGGGAAGATCGAATTTCTTACCGTGGATGTCCTTGATGTAGCAGACGAGGTCAACCGGATTGAAGTGAGTGGCAGACGCCATCATCTTCATGTAAGCCTCGTTGGAGGGATCAACCTGGTTGCTCTCAAGAATCTGCGGAGATGTCGATCCGTCGGGGTTACGCGCGATGAAAGGACCGCCGCCGGGTTCGCCTTCGTTGCGAACCATACCGCAGACACGCAGCGGACGGTTGAGTTTTGCCTTTATGTATTCAACAATGGCATCATCGTCCATGTTTTCAAGTCTGGCATCGCGGACGTTGAGAACATTGTTGAGATAGTCGAGCATGCGCTTGATATCATCAGCGGTGTAGATTTTCTGGTCAATGGCGAGAAGATCTTCCTCGATCTGGTCGTGAACTTCAAGAAGAAGGCCGCCAAGGATTTCCTTGTAGCGGATTGTGTCGGCTCTCTTTGTGTCAGGCACGACATTGTCAATATTCTTGATGAAGACAACAGCCGATTCAATGTCGTTGAGGTTCTGGATGAGTGCGCCGTGACCGCCGGGACGGAAAAGCAGATGTCCGTCTTCGATGAAGGGGGTATTGTCAGGGTTGACTGCGATTGTGTCGGTAGAAGGCTTCTGTTCACTCATGCTGACATTGAACTTCACGCCCATGCGCTTTTCTGTTCCGGGGATGACTTCGGCCAGTTTCTCTTCAAAGAGTTTGCGGTGGTTGGACGAGACTGTGAAGTGAAGATTGACAACGCCCTTGGAATTAGCTGCTGTCTGGGCGCCTTCAGTGAGGTGTTCTTCAATCGGTGTACGAGCACCTTCAGCATAGGTGTGGAATTTGAGGAGACCCTTGGGAAGTCCGCCATAGTTCATTCCATCGGGATTTACAATCGCTGCGATAATGTCGCGGTTGCGTCCGGCGGCAAGCATCTCGTCAAGAGTCTTGCCATAGAGGCGTCCGACAGCTTCACGGAGTTCCGGGAGGAAAGGAAGTTTGCCGACATTCTCAAGCAGAGCGGCAACAGGCGAGCCTTCCTTGAGTTCATCGGTTCCACCGTCGACATATTCAAACAGAGCTTTGAACATTCGGGAAGCCGCACCTGAGGCCGGGACGAATTTGCAGACTTCACCGCCATGATCGAGATATTCTTTCCAACGGTCAAGAGCCGCATCTATTTCAGCATCGTCAAGGCGGAATATGCCGGCTCCAACACGGGCTGCATCACTTATATGGAGATATGGGAAACCGGTGACGAATCGGTTAAGCTGGGCTTCCACTTCAGTTTCGGTAATCCCTTTGTTTTTCAAAAGTTCAAGGTCTTCAGGTCTGAGCATAGTTTTACGTGGTGTTAGGGGTTAGAATTTTTACAACCCAAAGTTACACTATTTTTTTCAGAACCCGTCGAACTTTTCCCCGCAAATTTTACAAATCCTAATAAATTTATGCCCGATCACTACGGAATGTTACTGAATTTCAACTGTTGGGATACCGGAATTGCTCCCGCTATGCGTCAGAATTTCGACGGAAGAGCGAGAAGCTGATACTGGAGAGTCCGGGCAAGGCGGAAATGACCGAGGGCGTTGGGGTGCAGACGGTCGGTCTGCGGATTCTGAATATATCTGTCATGTGCGCTGTCAGCCGGATAGAGTCCGCTCAGCGAATATAGATCAATCACCGGGACACTCCAGACCGAACCGGCCTCGCGGAGCACACGGACATAGTCATCAATATACAGTCCCAAAGCATTTGCATATTCTTCCGAGGGCTGAACATTGGTGTCGCTGAATCGCGCATAGCCACGATGGATCGGGGTCAGAAGTATTATCTGCCGGTCAGGATATGCCTGCTTCAGTTTTGACAGCAGGAGATTGATTCTTCCGCAGAAGGTAGAGTCTGTCATGACATGATTCCGACAGCGCCTGGTCACCATCTGTCCGTTGGCATTGACTTCAGCCGAAGACTCGGAGAAAAACTCGCCGAGCGGACAGCTGTGATTGTAATCGTTGGTCCCGGCCCAGACCATCACGGCGTCAAGCGATGGATAATCGCGTTTCATTTTGTCGACCTGACCGATAAGATTTTTCCACTGCCATCCGGACCGTGCATAGACATGAGGACGGATTCCAAGGAGATTATGGAGATAGTCATAGAAACGCTTGTTGACGGCAGTGTCACAAAGCGTGCTCATGGAGTCGCCAAGAAAACCGACCTCGCAATCCTGCCACTGAGAACCCGGAGTCATGATTTCCGGCGAGACTGCGACCGGAGACTGGGCCGCCACATCAACAGCCGCAAAATTCAAGGCCATCGCGGCAGCCAAAGCCAATCCTGAAATCTTCATTACTGATCAATATTGGAGATAAATGAACGGAACGATGTCGCTCTGACGCACCTGGATCACAATCAGGATCACCACCGCGAGGACGACTGCCTGAACAACGGCAGGGCTTGACTCAAAGACCGAGCGCACACGTCCGGTCAGAGCCGAAGGAGAGACATGGATCACATAGCCTCCGACCATAAGCAGAACTATCGTCAGATAGCTCTCGACAAACTGAGGGGCTACGGAAAGATGAAAATCAAATATTATCTGATGCCACATCATGGCAACATCGCTCATCGAGGGCGCACGGAAAAACATGAATGTGACTGAAACGAGCACAAAGGTAACGATCATGTTGACCGGACGCATCCAGCGCGAAAGAGCGGACTGCCCTTTCTTGACCATGACAACCTCTCCACCGTCGGTCACAACGGCTTCCGAAGAGACCAGTGTGATCACGCGGCGATACATCTTGTGGACCACAAGCAGACCTCCATGAACCGCACCCCAGATGACATACATCCACGATGCGCCATGCCAAAGACCGCCGATCACCATAGTGGCAAACTGATTGAAGTACATGCGCGGGCGCGAGCAACGGTTGCCGCCGAGAGGAATATAGACATAATCACGCAGCCATGTCGAAAGCGAGATGTGCCAGCGATGCCAGAATTCGGTTGGATTCTGCGCCTTGAACGGGGCATTGAAATTTTCTTTAAACCGGTAGCCAAGAAGGAGGGCTATACCGATGGCCATGTCGCTGTAACCAGAAAAGTCGCAATAGAGCTGAACGGTGAAACCGAATGTCGCCATAAGGTTCTCAAATCCGCTGTAAAGTGACGGATTGTCAAAAACACGCTCCACGAAATTGCCACTGATGAAATCGGCGATGACCACTTTCTTTATCAGGCCTGTGATGATGAGCCATATTCCTTCGGAAGTCATCTCGCGAGTGGCGACAGGGTTTGAATAGACCTGAGGAAGCATGTCCTTGGCTCTTACAACCGGGCCTGCGAGCAATGGAGGAAAGAATGTGAGGAAAAATATATAGTCAAGCAGATTGCGGCACGGGCTGAGTTCTCCGCGATACAGATCGACTATATAGCTTATCGAACGGAAGGTGAAAAACGAAATTCCGGCGGGCAACAGAATGGCCTCCACGCTGATCTGCATCGTCGTGAAATGAGAAAGCGTGTCGGCAATCAGGTTGAAATACTTGAAATAGACCAACATTCCGACGTTGGCAGCGACATTCAGCAACACAATCAGCCGACGCACCGCATCGCTTCCGCGCGAAAGCGCCGACGCTTTCTCCATCGCGAGTCCGAGAATCCAGTCGCTCAGGCAGACTCCAAGCAGAATCAGACAGGAAAGGCCTGATGACTTATAGTAAAAATAGAGCGAAAACAGAATGACGAGCGCCATTTTCAGGACACGCACTCCACGGACCATGCGATAGACACACATGAAAGTCACGAAAAGAATCAGAAATAGCCCGGTGTTGAAAAGCAGGGGCTGCATCGGATCATAGCGCAACACATCCACCACCCGGTCAATGTCTATATTCAGACGCTCGGACAGTGAAGATACCGTTTGTGACAGTTGGCTGAACAGAGCCGCAATGGAATCCAACGTAGTAGAACAGATAATGTGTTAGAATAATTTCAGTCTTTGTTTATGAGGAGAGCGGGGCTGGGAGCTATCAGTCAGCAGACTGCTGACGAAGCGCATCCATGATGGCATCGTAAAGCAGACGGCCCTGAAGGTTGTAGCCTTTGTGGGTATGGTGGACGCGGTCTTTAGCAAAAAGGCTCGCGCTGATCCATGACGAACTCGCACCGTTTCCGCCTGCAATCTCATACCAGTCATAGACTGCAATGCCATTGTTCTTGCCATAATCCAGAATAGCTTTTCGGATAGGAGCTATATTGGCATTGACAGCATAGCTGCGTGTGGTCTTGCTGACAGTGCGATAAGTCGCTTTGCGGCCCTTGCGGGCTTTGTTGCGCACTCTGACCTTTTTGGTGGTCGAGACACTGCGGTGACACTCCATCGGAGTTGTCAGCAGGATCAAAGCCTCAGGATTGGCGGCCTTAATGTTTTTCACCAGACGGTCAACCGAACGTGAAAATGCGGCGGCATCGACTTTGCGTCCAAAAGCCTCGTTAGTTCCCAGCGAAAGTATAACAAGATTGGGCTGCAAAGGGTTTATTCCGACTCCGACGTTCCCGATACGGTTATAGGAATCATAGGTAGCGCCATTGTTTCCGATCGCATGATAGAACACTCCGGGGCGGTCGCCTGAAAGAGATGCGCCATAAAGAGTCAGGTCTCCGGCTGAAGCAAAGCTGACATTGATGCGTGTCGCCAGTGAGGCAAGTATGATCTGAGTGTAGTCGCGCGAAGGGACTGCACGGAAATGGAGCTTGTTTCCATTCTCGTCAGTGATATCCTTGACGGTAAACTTCCCGTTATGGAAGATGGTGGCCGAGGAGAAGGGATTGTAGTCATCAGTGTCAAGCGTCCCGATTGTCAGCTCGCTCGATGAACTTGCCGGACGGATCGAGGTGCCGGTAAAGCCTACGGTCTGCGCCCAGGTACGGCTCATCAGCTTGACTGCATTCCAGGAATTGCGGCTCTGAAACACATAGTCCTTCGGCTGGTTTGTGCCACAGATGCGCAGAGGGGCTATCAGACCTCGTCCGGCATTGCCGAAGTCATACTGGAGAAGTTCGCGAGTAGTGCCGGTGTTGATATCCGCCTGGACATGGCTGTCACCGATATGGACGATCGAAACCGGCGATTGCTTGCTTCCTTCAAAAGCAGTCCGCAGCTTCGACCAGTCAGCACCGTTATATATAATATGGTTGGCGCCACGCTTGATGAATGCCGGGATCGGAATGTCAATATCATCGGCCTCGTCAGGAATTATGACCGGATTCTCACGGACGGCCGCATCGAATTCCTCGTCAGATTCCGTGATCTCGGTGGTTGCCGACGGATCATCAGCCGGCTGCTGCGCAATCATCGAGAAAGGCAGCACGGAAAGAGTCAGCGGGAAGAGAGATTTATAAAGTCGTTTCATTTAAGATCGTGTTGAATTGCGTTAAACAGTTCGCCTGCAAGACGTGCACCACCCTTGTGGGTAAGATGGATATAGTCCTTGTTCATCAATCCGGTAGAGCTCCACTGGACCACGGCATCCTCTCCGCCCATAGCCTCGCGGGTGTCCCAGAAGAGACAGTGGGCACGGCGGGCAGCATCACGCTGGGCCGAGATCATGGCCGGTGCAACGGACATCGAACGCACCTGAGAACCACGACGCTCTCCGCGGTCGCCGATACCCATCAGGAGGATATCAGCATGTGGATAGCAGAGTCTGACATGGTTGATCACGTCAACCATACGCGAACAGTAGACACTATAATCTTTCTGACCGGCGCTCATGGCGTTGATGCCGAACTCCAGAATGATCAGATCATAGTTGATGACCTTCGCCATCTCGTGGCAAAGATCGGGATTGATTTTGGTCAGGGTCACTCCTGAGAATCCGCGCGATGACATGCAGTCCACACTGACTCCCGAAGCGCCGTCAAGCCATACACCAAGCGCGATCAGCGACGATGAGGAGGCCTTGAGACCGAACTCGGAAACCTGCTGGGCGATCTCCAAACACTGAACGGAATCCGAAGCCGATATATTGCGCTCTTCCCACTGGCCTGAATCAGTTTTAACACTGATTGTGATATCTTCAGGCGATATGAACATGAAACGCGAGCGCGACCAGGATCCGGTGTGCTCAAAAGCCGAGGTTCCGGCATAGGTTGAGACCGCAGTACCCTTGGGGGTGAAATACTGTTCTGTCAGGTCGAGATATTTCCGGTCTGATTTCTTGTTGGCGGAAAAAGACTGCCATCCTGAACCGCCCTGGCGCACCGAACGGCGGAAACCGGGGAAATCAGAGTGCATGTTGACATAGCCGACACCTTCGCCGCCATAAGCGTTCTGGAAGAGTTCACGCAGGTCCTGGGTGAAAATGTCACCCTCGATATAACTGTCACCCACCACGGCAACACGGGCAAGACGCCCCTGGGCCAAAGCGTTCTTGAAATTCGCAAATCCGGTGCCGAGAGTGGTGTAATCCTCGATACGCACCATATCGCCGACACGCGATGGCTTGACCGGAGAAATAATGGTGTCAATCGGCGTCCCCGGCTCAGGAGCCTGTGCTGCCTCCTCTTCTGCCTTGAGCAGTTCTGGGTCGATATTGTCAGCAGAAGCATAGGACGGCTCACCTTCCATAATGCCTACCTCCTTAAGAATGTCGCTCACGAGACTGAAATCCTTTATGCGTCCCCCGCTCCATTTCGACAATGGCAGCAGCGACACGACGACAACAATAACTAATGCGATAAGAATTATAATTACGGGTGAACCTTTTTTCATTGCTTTGCAGTGTTGTAAATTTCGATTGGTGTGATAATGAGGCATAAAGCCTGATCAACGTGAAGCATCGGCGCTTGCAGCTGTCCGGAAGCGCACCGTTCCTGGTGTCAGGCGAGGGCTTTCAAGTCCTGAAGAGCCGTCTTCGCCCAGGAAGATCGTGGAAAGAGCTTTGGTCTTTGACTCGGTCTCGCGCCATTCGTCATCTTCCCTTGAAGCAGCGATGATGCCGCCTCCAGCATAAAGATTGCCAAGCCATCCCTCAGAGCCGTCATAAGCTGCCAGTGCGAGAAAAGCACAACGGAGATTGACATAGGCATGATAGGCGCCATTGATTCTGACTCCGACATAGCCGCCATAGCAGTGACGGCGGTGGGTTTCGACACGCGAGATTTCATCAAGGGCACGCTCGCGGGGATAGCCTGCGACTGCGGGAGTCGGACTCAAAGCCGAAAGCAACTGAGGGATGCCGACAGAGCCGCGGGCTTCTATCGGGGTGCACAGATGTTTGATGTTCAGGAAACGGCGTTCGCCAAGCGAACCGGTACGGACTTCCATACCGGCGTCACGCAGTGTCTGACAGATATAGTCAGTGACGATTTCCTGTTCGCGAATATTCTTCTCGTCCCAGTCACCGCTTTCATCAGCCGGACGGGTCCCGGCAAGAGACATGGTCCGGATGCCTGATCCGGATTCATCGCTTTCAAGAAGCACTTCGGGAGTGGATCCGAGCCACACGCCTGTCTCAGGAGTGTAGCAAAGATAACGGAAAGTCGAATCTGTCAGTTCAAAAAACTCCTCGGCCAGGCGACAGGGGGATTTCCGGGTAAAGACGGATCTGAGCCGAGAAAGCACAACCTTGCCACCATCCTTCTTCAGACGCGGCTTGACGGCGGAAAATGCCTCATGGTAACTGGCGCGGAATGTGGCCGCTATGCGCGGACGGATCGAGTCATCAATGGCCTGACGGTGATAGGTCGGGTCCTGAAAACGGATCACATCGTCAGCAGTCATGTCAAAACAGACTCCCGCGGTGTAGGGCTCATCGTTGTCAAAGAAGTTTATGAAAAAGCAGTCACTCCGATCGTCGCGGAACGCAGGCGAGCGGAAGGAACTGTCGGGAAGCGATGCAAAAAAGCAGACTTCCGATTCTCCGGGCATGGCGAAAGCCACAAAAGGGATGCCATCGGACAGACAACGACCGATGGCCTGTGAGATCTGGTCGCTGAATTTCATATCTTTTCAGCTTCAGAAAGCGGCTCTGCCATGAGTTCGAACGGGAGTGCCGAGGTGATTTTTACGTTATAGAATCTGCCCTTTTCCAATGGCATGGTTTTGGCAATCAAGACTTCAGGATC